>CAJQMI010000106.1 GCA_905479395.1 uncultured Flavobacteriales bacterium | reverse complement strand
CACCGACTGATCCATCCAAGCCTAAGGCGAGGTAGCCGACTTGTAAATCCTTCACAGGCATGGCTTTCATAATGCGGTGCACAGCTTCTTCACATGCCTCTTGCGCTTTGGCGCCTTGTTTCATCAGTTCAACGACGAGAAAGGAACCTACGGTTTTCATTACGGCTTCTCCAAGGCCAGTTGCGGTTGCACCTCCTGCAGTGCCATCAACATAAAGACCCGATCCAATGATGGGGCTGTCCCCAACACGGCCATGCATTTTGTAAGCAACGCCACTGGTGGTGCAACCTCCAGCAAGACGCCCTTGGTCGTCGAGGGCGAGCAGACCGATGGTGTCGTGGTTTTCAATATTGATTACAGGAGCATAATTTGATTCAAGCCGCCATTGCTCCCAAGCCTTTTTGGAAGCTGCTGTGAGGAGGGATGTTTTTGGCATATTCAACTCCCGCGCATACTGCTCGGCACCAGCACCAGCGAGCATAACGTGCGGCGTGTTTTCCATGACCTGCCGAGCCAGCGAAAGAGGGTGCGCGACATTTTGCACGAAACAAACGCTGCCAGCATTTAGCATATGATCCATTATGCAAGCGTCCAAAGTGACGAGTCCGTCACGATCGGGCAATCCCCCCATTCCCACGCTTTGTCCCGATGGATCGGCCTCGACGATGCGCGCGCCTGCTTCAATCATGTCAAGTGCGGATCCGCCTTTTGCCAGAGCTTCAAAGCCCGCAATATTTGCAGGAGTGCCGTGATTCCATGTGGAAACCATGGTGGATGAACCAGTGACTTCCGACGGGCCGATTTTGTCGCCGGCGCCAGTGAAATTGGACGTAGCAAGGGCCTGTTGCCAACCCCATCCTATGCCAACTCCGCCCGCCAGTGCAGTGGCTCGGCGTAAGAAATTCCTTCGGTCAATGCTCATCTACCGAAAGTCGCACAAAAAGCGAGAAAAAACTATTTTTCTTTGGTAGATAAAAATGTCAAAATCAACCAAGGCAGGACAAATAAATCTGCCAGAACTGCGAAGAGGAGTGTGAGGGATATGAGGACTCCGATGTAGAAAGTGCCCAAGAAGCTGCTCAACGAGAGGGTGATGAATCCGCCGCACAAAATGATGCTGGTAATGATGATCGCTTTTCCAGCTCCAATGAACGAGCGCTTCACAGCATAAGGCAAACTGCGACCTTTTGCCAGTTGGATTCGCAGTTTACTGATGAAATGAATTGTGTCATCCACTGCAATGCCAAAAGCAATGGTGAAAATGATGCTCGTTGAAAGTTTCAGGTCAATTCCTGTCCATCCCATGATACCCGCGATGAGGAGCAATGGAATAAAGTTCGGGATGAGGCTAATAAAGACCATTGTTAAACTGCGGAACATGAGACCTGCGATGAGGGCAACGATGAGAAAGGCAATGCTCAATCCTTTTACCATGTCTCCTGCCAATGATCCTACATTCAAGTCAATCAATTGTGCTGTGCCTGTGACACGAAGTTCTAGCGGTGAATCGGGCAATTCAGCAGCAAACCAATTGTGCATTTCTTGATTTTTACGCTTGTAATGTTGGGCTCCTAAATCGGGTAGTTTTCCGAAAATTCGCAACGAATTGGATTCTTTATGGGCCACCACGTTCAATGCCGAATTGGCTCCAAAGCGATCGATTGAACGAACCATTGCGTCGAATTTTCGCTGCGTAGAAGGGAGCCTATCAAAGGCGCCACCGTCGCCATTGCTCCAGCGGTTGACCTGCGAAAAAATGACATCCGAACTTATCACAGCACCAACGCCATATGTTGATTTTAGATAGGATGTAATTTTCGCCATGTCCTGCTGGACTCGAAGGTCGAATATGGAGGCGCTTTCATCCACTTGGACGGCCAACTCAAATGGGCGGACTCCCGCAAATTCTTTCTCAAAAAAGTTGAATTCTTGACGAAATGGATCGTCGTCAGCAAGATCTTCTAGCAACACATTGTCAACTTCAATTTGAGCGGCTCCAATGGCAGCAAAAGCGCAAATGGCGAGGGTGATCCATCTGATGTGTTGACCGCGTTTCAACGCATGGCTCAGAGCACGTTCAAGGGTTCGATTCCAGAAAGTTCCAGTCCCATCACGCGTGATTTTTGGAGCAGGATACAAGATCATGACAGCTGGCAACAAGCTGAATGCCAAAATGTATGCCACAGCAACTCCCACTGCGGCATACAATCCGAAATCTTGAATGGGAGCGACGGAAGACGTTGTCAATGTTAAAAAACCGATCGCTGTCGTTAACGTCGTTAGAAAGGTGGCCAGTCCAACTTCTTTAAATGCCGTCGCGATGGCCAATGATTGTGACACGTTTCCCCGCAATTCTTCATAATACCTGGACAGAATGTGCACCACATCACTGATTCCAACGACGAAGATGATTGTCGGGAGCACAATGGTCATCACGTCTATGGACTTCCCCGTGATTTCCATGATGCCCAGTGTCCATAGTCCACTGAGAAGCACTACCAGCAAAGGAATGATCACACCCCACGCGCTGTGAAAAGCGAGCCATAAAAACAGCACAATGATTGCCATGCCGACGGAGACAAAAAGAACCACTTCGCGTTGCATCACATCGACATAATACTTCTGCGCTACAGCACGCCCAGCGATGTGGCTGGTGTGATCCCACGTGTCAGCGAGGCTTAGGACTGCACGTGCGAGGGTGTCACACCTTTCCTTTGACAGTCTTTGTTCGTGTGCAACTTGCAGGGTAAGGGCCTTGCCATTTTCTGAGACGAATGTGCCGATGTAATTGCTGCGATTGGCAATGCGCACGGAGTCTGCCTTCAGATTGTCCGCCACAATCGAGTCTGGCGATTGCCAGCGAAGCAAGGGGCGCTGCACCAGCGAAAGACCCATGCGTATGGGTTCACGTATTTGAGTGGGTGATAGGACGGAGGTAACGAACGGCAATTCATTCAATTCAGTCGCGTATCGCTCAACTTCACGCAGGAAATCAGCATTATAGATTCCAGTCGGGCTTTCGATGCCAATGATCAGAAAATCATTGTCAGTTTCGAATCGCTCTCTGAAATCGAGGTAAAAAGCAGTGTGAGAATCGTCTTTCGGAAAGAAACTTTCGAAGTCGTAGTTGAAGCCAATCTGACTCACTCTCCATGCCATAACGATGGAAACCAGTGATATACAGATTAACGTCCAGCGGGCCTTTTTCTTCCAGGATGAAGTGTTCAATGATTCCATGCAGGGGGATAACAATTTGAGGCGACCGCGGTTCAATGAAAAAGCCCCTGAATGGAATTCCATTCAGGGGCTTTTAAAAACGTTCTTGGCGCTTATTCCTAAGGGAGATTATTTCACCTCCTCGAAATCAACGTCTGTGACTTCAGGGTCACCGGCGTCTGCCTGAGCACCTTCAGCGGCTCCTTCTGGCGCCCCTCCTTGTGCTCCCTGCTCAGCGTACATTTCCTGGCTTGCGGCTTGGAATGCTGTGTTTAGTTTTTCCATGCCCGCCTTGCAGCCATCGATATCTTGCTCTGAATGCGCAGTTTTTAACTCCTCTAAAGCGGCATCAATGGGGCCTCGATTTCCTTCTGAGATTTTATCTCCGAATTCACTCAACTGCTTCTCCGTTTGGAATACCAGTGCGTCTGCTTGATTCAAGGTTTCAATTCGCTCCTTGGCCTGCTGGTCAGCTTCAGCATTGGCTTCCGCCTCTTGCTTCATGCGAGTAACTTCTTCATCACTGAGCCCACTTGAAGCTTCGATTCGAATGTTTTGCTCTTTTCCGGTCGCCTTGTCTTTGGCGCTCACTTGAATGATTCCATTCGCGTCAATGTCAAAAGTGACTTCAATTTGCGGAGTTCCACGCGGCGCAGGGGGGATGTCAGCCAACTGGAAACGACCAATGGTTCGGTTGTCCGTGGCCATAGACCGTTCACCTTGCAAGACATGAATTTCAACGCTTGGTTGGTTGTCTGAAGCGGTGCTAAAGGTTTCAGACTTTTTCGTCGGGATGGTGGTATTCGCATCAATCAACGCGGTCATCACACCTCCCATGGTT
>CAJQMI010000105.1 GCA_905479395.1 uncultured Flavobacteriales bacterium | reverse complement strand
ACCACGCCTAAAATTGTTCGCCAGAAAAACTTGTACAGAAAAATGAGCATGGCACGGCGACGCCTTGATGCAGGAACGGGCAAATTGAAAGAGTCTTCATCTTTGGATTTAGGCGGATTCTCCATACGATCCCAAATCAGTTGTAACAGAAGAAAAAGATCAGATGAAAAAATGGTGCCGCAGCAGCGGAAAAACCATCCAATCGATCCAGGTATCCCCCATGGCCAGGAATGGCGTGTCCAGAATTCTTAATGCCGATGTCCCGTTTGATGCCAGAAGCAATTGCATCACCCATAAAACCCGCCACTGCGGTGACAAAACCGGTGACCGCTGCCTGCCAAATATTGAGCGGAGTCAAAAAACGCATCGCCACGGCAATGAGCGTGATGGATAACACGCCTCCAATCAATCCCTCCCATGTTTTGTTTGGACTCACCGTTGGCAGCACGGGTCGGCGACCCAAAGTCTTGCCCCAAGCGAATTGAAGCACATCGTTCATGCCTACGAGAAATATCAAGTAAAGCAGCAAGCCTTGAGGGCCTGCTGTGAATCCCGGGGATTCGGGCAATTGAAACAAAAGCGCGAGGTGACTCATTCCGTATACCCAAGCAATTAAGGAATAGGGCATCAGCGAAATGGATCGAACAATCCCCTTGGTCTCACCGCGTACCACCAGCAAGAAAGGAATAAACACAAACATAAATACTGGAATGAACGCCAAAAACAATGTGCTCATGCCGAAGTAAGCCAACCCGTATTGGACTGGAACGGTCGCATAACAAACAAGCACCACATTTCGCTCACGTGCATCGAGTTTCAACAAAGGGTACATTTCACGAAGCAGTGCATAGCTGAGGTACATGAGTCCGAGCACAGTGACCATTGGATGCACCAAAGTGGTGATGATGAAACACGCGCACATCACCCACCAGGAGCGTGTTCGAATTTGCAATTCCGTTGCCAATTTGGATGGTTTCACGCGACCCAAGATGAACCATGCAATTGAACTCACAATCAAAATGCAAAGAATGATGAAGATGACCCATTGGATTTCGGCAATCATGCCCCAAGAAGAAATCAATTTATTCATGGCTTCAATGCTTTCCGAATTCGGATAAAAGTACTCAAGACGATGCAGACCATTACCACGGCAATCCCCTGTTCAACCCGTTGAATCACCTCGACTCCTGCGCCGAGCAACAAGCAAAACAGTCCCCAAACAAGTGTGCGGTCGCTTTTGCCCATGGGGCCTTCATAACGTCGCTCACCCTTGAGCCATCCTCCGAGGACTCCTGTCATTTCATTCAATGCAGACAACCAAAGCAATCCTCCAACCCAGCCTGGATGAACCCCCGGCAACAAGGCCAGCGGCCACATGACCAGGGCATCGCTCACCACATCGCCCAATTCATTGAGGAATGCACCTGCCGTGCTCGTCATTTCAAAATGGCGCGCCATCATGCCATCCAAAGCGTTCAGAACCATGCGCAAGAGCAAACCTGCGGCAATGGCAAAATACCAGCGGGGATCATCGAATCCCTGCACAAACATCCACCCAAGAGCCCCTGACCAGGCAATGGCCATCCAAGTCAAAGCGTTGGGTGAAATTCCCCAGCGACGCAGCGCTTGCATTGCAGGCATCAGCAGTCGTTGAAATGCCGGTTTGAGGTTGTAGGTGCTGGGAATATTCATCGCCGCATCAAGGAATCGTCATGGTTTTATCAAACGGATTTTCAGTGAGGCACTCTCTGGAAAGTTCCGCCGGAAAGGTTCCCGTTTGAAAAAATTGCAACACAGCAGCACCAAGCAAATCCCAGCGCCGGTACATCATGTCATGATCAAGAGCTACGTGAAATGCATCATCCGCATCGGGATCGATGGAACGCCACTCAAAATCCAGTGGTCCCATGGCCATGCATTCGTCCTCAAGAAATCGCATCAAGGACGTTGCACGGTTTTCGATCATCAATCCTGTCGAGATTGCGGGGTCATTCGGCGGATCAGGCCACTCCACAATGCTCAAATCTTCGAGCACACGGCCTTTGCTTAGCTTTCCCAAAAGTGGAGCCTTTTGAATCACTGCGCGAGGAGCGCGTTCCTGCGTGGGGCTCCGATCGTAAACAATGCTCGTAATGTTGGGCAACTTGTGCGTTACGAGATGCGTGTGCAACAAATAGGCACCCGCGATGTAGCAGATCACCTTGACCTCCTTGTAATTCTCCAAGCGATTGGATTCCAGAAAAGCGTCCATCGCTTCCGAACTTACTTTCAAGGAAGGCCGAAGCAGAACCTCAGGAATGAAAACGTCCATGTCCTGGCCGCTCCAAAATGCCATTTGCGCCTTGCAAGCGGCCTTGCTACCCCCAAATCCATTCATGATGAGCAGTGCCGTTTTTTGCGCTGTGGCACGATTGGAATCAACGTGAATCAGGTGTTTACCTTGAGCTTGAGTCTGCAGGAACACCGAAGCAATAGCGATGAGCAGCAAACCCTTTGATACCTTTCTCATCTTGTAAACATCGTGAATTAAAATCAGATTCCGAGAACCCTTAAATTGCCCCCATGGAAAAACCACATGTCAGTCGAAGGCTTGGCCTGCCCCTTTTATGGAGCTTAATCATCATTGCCATCGCAGGCTGCCAAGCTCCTCTTGACAAGCGCTGGCAAATGCTCGACGGAGCAATTGAAGCGGCCATAGCGACCAATCAAATTCCCGGTGCTGTGCTGCTCACGACGCGAGATGGCGAAGTCATTTTGCACCGAGCGTATGGTTTTTCAGATCCCCTGACCCAGGACCCCATGCAACCCAACACGCTGTTTCGCATTTGCTCTCAAACCAAGGCCATCACTTCTACAGCCGCTCTGATCTGTTGGGAAAATGGACTTCTTGAACTCGATGATCCGGTCGCGAAATACATTCCCTCGTTTGCGTCAATCGGGATTTTGGATTCCTTGATGGCCGACACCACATTTTCGATCTTGCCTGCTCAAAACACCTTGACCATACGGCACCTGATGACCCACACCAGCGGGATCCCCTATGGCGAGATTGGCGACCCCCGGTATGAAAAACTTTACACCAAACACGACATCACCGACTTGTTCCCACGCGATGAGCGCAGCACCTACGACAATGCTGACAAAATCGGCCAATTGGCGCTGGCTCACGAGCCCGGAGCGCAATGGACCTATAGTTTGGGCCTCGATGTCTTGGTTGCTGTCATAGAAATCGCCTCAGGGCAGCCTTATGCTGAATTCGTGGAAGCGGAAATCTTTGAGCCTTTGGGCATGAAGGACACGCATTTTGTCGTGCCTCGGGCCGATCGATCCCGCTTAGCAAACGTCATGGAACGCGCTCCCGATGGGTCTTCTTGGCAAACGCATCAACACCCCGATTACACCATTGATTACCCGATGCACGCAGAATGGCCTCTTTGCTCAGGTGGTGCAGGATTGACATCCAGCGCAAGCGACTATGCCACGTTTTTGCAGATGTACCTCGGCCGCGGCGAAGTTGGTGGCGTGCGCGTTTTACAAGAAGCAACCGTGGATAGTGTGATGGCGGATCAGGCGCCAGGACTTGTTGCTGGCCCCTGGCAACAAGGGTTGGCATTTGGGGTTAAAAGCGATTCTCCCGGAGCTGGCAGATTCTTTTGGAGCGGCTATTTCAACACTCAGTATTATGCGGATCCTTCGACGCAAGAAATCGTCGTATTGATGAAGCAAACCTATGGATTGGTGACCGATACAACGAGTACAGCATTCAATGCCTTGCTCTGGAATTAAGTCCTCTTCGTGTTTTAGATTTGCATCATGCGTCAAATCTTTCCTCTTGTTTTCTTTGTCTGTGCGCTGGCACAATTCGCTTTCAGTCAAAATCTCACCACCCACGATCCGCAGCAGCTTTACAATGGTGATGGAAGCTTATTTGACCCGAGCATTCTGCGTCAGATGGATCTGACGTTTGAAGATGACAACTACCATTCTGTGCTTGTTGATGCATTTTTCAACAATCCATCGCTCCGGATTCCAGCCAATGTATCCATTGACGGAATCTCGGTCGACAGCGTCGGAGTGCGTTACAAAGGCAATTCAACCTTCTGTCTTCCGAACGAAGCTGGAAGCGTAAAAGTGCCGTACAACCTCGATTTCAACCATTGGATTTCCGGCCAAGACCTCATGGGGTACAACAAAGTGAAATTGGCCAATGCATGGCTAGACCCCACGTATTGCAAAGAATACATGGCAAGTAGGATTTATCGAAAATATTTGCCTACGCCAGAAATTAACCTGATCGAGCTGCACACGCAAGGGGACTATACAGGTCTGTATGTCAACACGGAATCAATCAACCGCCAATTCTTGAACAAGCACTTTGACGAAAATGACGGAGTGCTCTTTAAATGCGATGGTGCAGGCGTATTCTGCAGTGAAAATGGTGGAGGCGGAACCGATGGTGGAATTCCCTCATTGAGTTACCTCGGATCGGATACGACCAACTACTACGACAGCTACACCATCAAGTCCGACGAAGGATGGGGACCCTTGCTCGACCTCATCACCACCTTGGAGTTCTCACCCGAAGATCTGGGCGATGTGCTGAACATTGATCGTGTGCTTTGGGCCATGGCTGTGAATACAGTCGTGAGTAATCTCGACACCTACAACGGTTACTATGTCCATAATTACTACCTGTATCAAGACGTTGAAGGGCGTTTCCAAATGATTCCGTGGGATTTTGACAACTCCTTTGTAGGAGCCATTTTGGGGTGGAGTTATTGGAGTCCTGACGATGTCTATCACTTCGATCCTTTCTTCACCGGCAACGGTGCTGCTTGGGATGAACGTCCTTTGATGCAATACCTCTACAGCCAGCCGCTTTATCGCAGCCTTTACCTCGCGCACATTCGCACGATCATGGAGGAATCGATGGAAATCCAGGAAATAGCTGAGGAAATTACAGCGTTACAGAACCTTGCGAATGATGCCGCAGAAGCCGACCCCAACGATCAATTTCCTTTTGTCTACTTCAACACGAATGTGAACAGTGCCTTCTGGACAGACTGGGGATTTGCAGGGATTCTGAGCACTGTAGAAGAGCGCATGGATTTCTTGAGCAATCACCCCGAAGTTTCTGATGACGCACCCGTTATGGGATCTGTCGTCGTGGAAAACGGAATCATCGAAGTTCCAACCATTGATGCCACTGGCTTGGAATTGATGTGGACCACCGGAGAGATTGCAAGCAACTTCCAACCGATTGCCATGTCAGATGACGGCACGCAAGGAGATGCAGTTGTTGGGGATGGAACATTCACTGCACTGCTTCCTGAAACCGACGGAGAAAACCTTCTTTTTTACATCCGAGCATCCAACGCCGATGCCATTTCATTATCACCTGCTCGTGCTGAATATGAATACTACATCTATGGCAACGTCACCGACGTGGATGAATTTGAATTGACCACTACGGTTACCGAGCCGCAATGGACCATTGCTCCGAATCCGGCTTCCGAAAGCTTCTCATTGCGCAACTGCCCAGCATTCAGCCCGATCACCATTCTAGATTTCCAGGGCCGCGTGGTCATGGAAAGCACGTGGGACGGCCGCCCCATCGACGTGAGCCAATGGGCTGGTGGTGCTTATCTTATTCAAGTGGGTGAATTTGGGACGTCTTCCATGCAGCGGTTGATGGTTCGGTAGAATTCGCTGAAAAAATAAACTTCATCAAAAAGCCCGGTAGACTGCTGTCCACCGGGCTTCGCTTTTCGTGTAAAACAATCTTCAGCTGCTCAACTGAGCTTTGAATTATAGGCTCCTATGGCAGCACCAGCCAGCAGGCCGTGCACAATCCCTACGATCCATTCGGTAAGCAATCCTTGCGTATCCCAAATTGTGAATTGTGCGCCCATGAACAGATTGGACATCGCAAAAATAAGTGCCATGATTATGGCACCTTGGTAAGCTCCTGATTTCGCATCATTGATTCCCATTTTATCAAAAGAATATACAAGGAGGAAAGCTCCAAGGACATTTCCCAAGACGATGTAAAGCATGTTAGGCTCAGCACTCATACAACTGGAAAATTCAGCCGCCATGGCAGCTTGAACATCCGCCGTTAAAATGCCGTAATAAATTGCGCCAAATCCGAACATGGCCAAAAAACCCAATAGGGTTCCGATTATTCGCTTTTTCATGTAAAAAAATTAAGATTAGAGTTCATAAAAAAAGCACTTTCTCCAACCGCATTGAAAATATCCCAATGAAATTTTCAACCATTACACGTGGATGACGTGGCACACACCTTCACTCCGCGATATACGAAATCAAAATATCCATGGTGCCATCGGGCTCCATCCAGTGCGCGGTGTGCGGTGGAATGCGGCATGTATCGCCTGCACGGACCACAACAACTTCCTCTCCCACCATGATTTTCCCGCTGCCGGCTGTTACTCTTACCATCTCCCATTCATCGTGGGAATGGCTTCTGCCGTTCCGTTCAAAATGCAAGAATTCCACAAGCGGCTTGCCATCTGCTTCTGCCAGCACCTCCATGAATCCAAATGATGTTTCTCTGTGATTCAATGGATTGCGATTGATGACCATGGGTCGAAACTATGCCAATTTGACGAACTATCCCTTAACTTTCTGATGAATCCTTGTCACAGAGAAGACAC
>CAJQMI010000104.1 GCA_905479395.1 uncultured Flavobacteriales bacterium | reverse complement strand
GAATCTCCCCAATTTTGTTCTTGTAGGAGTAGAACCTATCCTCGTAAATGATTCTGACGAATATTCAGATTTTGGAGGTTGGACCACAGGACTTCCTGGAGTTGATGATGCAACCACAGGTATTTGGGAGGAATCCATTCCAGTCGGCTCATATGCCGAGGTCAATGACCCCTCTACGATTGTAGCGCCAACAAGTGACCACACAATTGGTTTGGCGGGTTATGCATTTATTACAGGCTTAAATCCAGGAGTGAATGATGGCATCGGTGCAAATGATGTCGATGCTGGAAAGACCACTCTGGTGTCACCAGTCATTGATTTGACTGCCTTTGAGGATCCTATCATGACATACTGGCGTTGGTACGCCAATGCTCCTGCGTCTGGTGCCAACCCTGCGTCTGATTGGTGGCAAGTTGAAATTTCCAATGATGGTGGGTCCAATTGGCAATACCTCGAAAACACCTTGCAACAGGACATATCTTGGCGCCGCATGGCTTTCCGCGTGTCGGATGTCATTGAACCAACCGATTCCTTTCAGATGCGTTTTATCGCTTCTGATAGCACCACGCTTGGTGAATATTTGGATGGTGGTTCTTTGATTGAGGCAGCACTTGATGACATCGTCTTGTATGATTTGACTCAGACCCAAAGCATCACAGAGGCCCAAAAATCTCAAGTCTCGGGTTATCCGAATCCGACTCTTTCTGAGGCAACTACAAGCGGTTGGATGCCAGGTTCGACTGTACGGGTGTTCAGTGCGACCTCAGGACAATTGGTTCATGAGGCACGCGCCAACGGATCAGGCCAATCGAGATTGCCTGCTCAGTTGTGGGCGAGCGGCTTGTACAAAGTGACGGGTTGGAACACCACTGGAGCTTCCGATCAGTGGACGCTCGAAGTGTTGAAGTGATGCGAAACTCGGGTTAGATTGTCTCCATATCGTTGGATTCAATCCAACCGACGTTGCCATTGGGCAACTTGATTTCTGTGTAGAGCTCTACCTGCTGAATGACAGCGACTTTGGTGCCTTCGTGCAACATGAATAGTGTCATTCCGCTAGCGCCTGGCTGGCTTCTTACGGGAGATTCATTCGCCAAAACAATGGCGGAAGTGTCGTTCGTGATCCGGCTCAGAGCGGCCCGCGAAAGCGACATGAATCCGATGCCAAGTGTTAAGAGGACTGCGCCTGCGGTTCCCCAAATCCGGCGGTTTCCGAAATCTGCAGTGAGCAATCGCGCGGCAAATGCTATGAAGCCCAAGGTCCAGAAGGCAATCATCAAGCGGTGCCACATGAGGTGCCTGCCTGGAGCGATTATTCCTTCCCAGACATTTGCGATACCCGCAGTTGGCAAGGCTTCAATGCGATCACTGATTTGGGAGTTGGCCAAAATCAAGTTTGTCTCCAAGTCTTCGTTGTTGGGAATCAGTTGCTTCGCACGTTCAAAATGCAAGATGGCAAGCCCCAGTTCTTGTTGTTTGAAAAGAGCGTTGCCCAAATTGAATTCTGCTCCAGGGTGCACGCGATCTTCAAGAATGGATAGATAACCAGCTTGAGCCAATTCGAAGTCTCCACGGGTATACGCGGCATTTGCACTATCGAAGTGGGCTCGGTACATTTCCTCAGTCTGCGAAATGCCAGCAGTCGAAGTTCCCAACAGCGTGAACAGAAGAAGGGAGACCAGGTGCCAAAGGCGAGGCGAGTGGTTCAGCTGTTGGTCCATGACTTTTCGGTTTTTTCGACGAGTGTTTCGGATAGAGCAATCATCTCACTCGGAGCAGGGATTGCTCCTGGTGCGTAGCGCGCCAAATCTAGCTGATCCAGAAGATCCTTCCATTGAGTCGCCGTATCCGGAGTCTTTTGCGCTAGTTCCAAGAGGACAGCTTCACGCTGGTATTGACTTGCCGACCACCCCAGTTTCGCCAGCAAATACTGTTCAATTCCTTGCCCCAAGGCTGGAAAGAATAGGGCAGGATCATTCAAGTGTTTCTTAGCTGCACGGAGTTCATTGCGAACAGTGGCTCTGGCTCTGCGCTGCCTCGTCTTCTTTGGGTTTTTTGAGTCTTCTTCTTTTCGGCGTTTGCCTAAGAATACCAGTGCGAGCAGCGAAGGTCCTACAGCCAGCCATCCCGTGGAGAGCGGAAATGACGATTGCCAGCGTTTCCGATCCAAACCGCAGCCTTTCCACTCTGTGTCAATGAAGCGGATGTCCTGATTCAATACCTGTATGTCTGTTTTGGAATTGTAATTGAGACCTGAAGTCGCACTGGCATTTCCACGCTCCACTTGGATGCTATTGTTGCTTTCAGGCAGTGAGGTGTAGCTACGCGTTTTGATGTTGAACCATTCACCTTGAACGGATGGCAAGGAATACTCGCCCGGAGCACGAGGAATGATGACATAGCGGAAGGTTCGCGAACCTGATTCGCCTGTGCTGGTTACTTTGATGCGATCGATGATTTCGGGATCATAAACTTCGAATTCACCCGGCCATTGCAATTTAGGTTCTTGAATAAATTTGAGGTGCCCATCTCCGCTGTAGATATAATCCACCGTCAAAGCTTCATTGGTTTTGCAAGCAGAAGCATTTTGTTTGGTTTGGACTCGAAACCGGTTAAACGCTCCAATCATTGCGTTTGGAATAGGCTCAGGGAGCGGATTGACTTTGACGCGAACGGGCGTTGCACTTGCACTCACGTTCTTTCCGTCAAAAAAAGAAGTTCGTTTGTAGCCTAACAAATTGAAGCCGTCGATGCTGATTTCGCCAGTTTTTTGAGGAAACATGAGCACCTTTCGCACAGTGGCAACATTGTATCGTTGGCCATCAATAACCTCAGGTTCCCATCTCGCGTCGGGCATTTCAATTTGTTCGGTCCAGAACCCCGCCATTTCAGGAACGTTATACTCCCGCACGTCGAGGTTGTTGGCGCGATTGTAAATTTTGAATGAAGCTAAAATGGGCTCGCCGATAAATACGTTTCGTTTTGACAATTCGATGACACAGGCCAATTCACCAATTCCTTTTTTCTTTGGTTGCTTTGTTGAGCGCGGCAAAACCTTGATTTTGAAAGCGTTGCTTTTGAGTATTTTGTTGCTCCCGTTCACCGTGTAGCTCGGAACATTGATGTCCTGACTGGATTGCACCTGATATGTGTATGTGTATCGAATCTCAGAGGAGCTCACTCCATTTACCCATGAATTGTTCTGGGAGGTACTTGGTCCCCCTAGTAATTTCAAACCTTTGATTTGAGGGGCAGATGCATCGACTCGAAGGTTTTTCAGCGAAAGACTGAGCTGCAATGTTTCACCATTGCGGATGGGGTTTTTATTGATTGTTACATTGAACGATTCTTGGCCAATGGCAGTGCCTAGAGCGCAAAGCAACAATGCAAGACTCAGAGAAAATGAGTGTATGGATCGATGGTTCAACATGCTTACCAGTCTTTTTCAATTTTCACTTTTTGCCCTTTGCCTTTTGCCTTCCGCAATTTCGCTTGAATTTCTTCTTCTGAACGCTCTAAGCTTTCCAAAATTTTCTCCATGTCTTCCTTGGAGATTTGACCCTCAACTTGTTGAGGCTGGTCTTGCTGGTCTCGCTGGTCTTG
>CAJQMI010000103.1 GCA_905479395.1 uncultured Flavobacteriales bacterium | reverse complement strand
TGAATCTGAAAGGAAGTGAAATATATTCTGAAATGATTGCAAGGGCAATCAACGGTTTGCCTTCAGTGCATTAGAGTAAAGGGCCTAAAATGAAGCATACAGTTCAACTACATCTGTCAGTTTTGAATGGAACAACGGTAAGTCACAGTCCAACAAGGACTTGCAGTTGGTAGCTCGTCGGGCTCATAACCCGAAGGTCGTCAGTTCGAGTCTGGCCCCCGCAACCAAGAAAACAATAAAAGAGCAATCAGAGATGGTTGCTCTTTTTTGGTTTGTACAAAAGATTGTACTTTTGAAAAGCACAGTTGAAGAGCATCCTTTAGAATTAGGATTCGTGTAATTCTAGGTTCAAAATTAAATTTCTTATGCTTTTTCAGTCTGCTGAGTTTTTGGTTTTTCTGTCCGTTGTTTTTGTCCTTTACTGGTTCATCTTCAAACGTCACCTGCAAGCACAGAACGCGCTCATACTTTTAGCGAGCTACTTCTTTTACGGGTGGTGGGATTGGAGATTTCTAGGTCTTATCGTGTTTTCGACTGTGGTTGACTTCTTTGTTGGACTAAAGATCTCCTCGTCACCCAAACAACGGACCAAGAGGGCATGGCTAGGGCTTTCTCTTTTGGTGAACTTGGGGCTTCTGTGTTATTTCAAGTACGCCAATTTCTTCATCGATAGTTGGATGGATGCATGGAGTGCTTTGGGTATCTCCACGAATGTTTCTTCTTTGAACGTCATCTTGCCTGTCGGGATTTCATTTTACACCTTTCAGACATTATCGTATTCGATTGACGTCTACCGAGGAGATACGAAGCCAACTCGAAATCTCATCAACTTCGCAGCTTTTGTCAGTTTCTTTCCTCAGCTCGTTGCAGGCCCGATTGAGCGTGCGTCGAAACTGCTCTTCCAACTCGAGAATAAGCGAGTTTTCAAATACGAGGAGGGCGTTGCAGGTCTTCGACTCATCCTGCTGGGGTTGTTCAAGAAGGTCGTGGTCGCAGATACGTGTGCCTTGCACGTCAATGATATTTTTGCGAATTATGCTGGTTATTCAGGACCAACACTCATGCTTGGCGCCATCTACTTTGGATTTCAGCTGTATGGAGATTTCTCGGGTTATAGCGATATCGCAATCGGCACAGCCAAGCTTTTTGGCATTCAACTCATGACGAACTTTAAAATGCCATATTTCGCCCGCGATCATGGTGAGTTTTGGCGTCGTTGGCACATCTCAATGGGTGCCTGGTTCCGCGACTACGTGTACATTCCACTGGGTGGCTCACGCGGGGGGAAATGGATGTCCATTCGCAATGTGTTCATTATTTTCTTGGTGAGTGGTTTGTGGCACGGAGCAAATTGGACATTCATTGCTTGGGGGGGCATTCAGGCGGCTTTATTTCTCCCATTAATGCTGGCAGGGAAAAATAGACGTTACACCTCTGAAGACATAGGAGAAGGGCGTTGGTTGCCAACAGGGAGGGAGTGTCTCCAAATGATAGCCACCTTTGCGTTGGGTTCGATACCCCGTATTTTCTTTCGATCAGACAACATTGGAGATGCCAGTAATTATATTCTTCGCATGGCACAGGATCTTAGGTTTCCAGACTCACATAGGTCTCCAATCCCGTACATCATCGCCTTACTCCTTGTAGACTGGTTTTTGCTGAAAAAAGTGAAAATTCATCATGCTTTTATCAGGTACTTTATTTACGTTTTCGCGGCATTGTTGATTTTAATCCACTCAACAATCAATCCTGCTCCAACGTTTATTTATTTCGAGTTTTAAAATGAGAAAATTCATCGCTAGTCTCATCGGGATCGCATCGATCCTCTTAGTCGTATTGATGGCGATCAGATATGCACCAATACCAGTGGGTATGGCAACTTCCTATGAAGGGGCTTTCAATGTTTTCCCTCTGGATTCTATCGTCGCAGATGTTCTTTTCATCGGACCTTCTACGCTTGCTTTCGGACTTCACGAAGAAACCTTAGTCGAATCAGGCATTGACTTTTTCAGCTTTGGATTGCACGCGGGAACGGGGCCTTTGTATGTGTTCAATGAGGCAAAACAAATTGGAAGAGAGGCTAACTACATTATTATGTCACCTGGCCCGCCTTGGTTGGATCAGCCGCGAGAAGGATACTTGGTTCCTGAGTTGTTGTCTCACTCACGACTCGGGTCTTTTGAGGTGCTGAAAAACTATGGTTTGCGGGTGTTTGTGCTGAGCAAAGCTTGGGCTTTTGCTCATCATTTTCGACCGTGGCATTCCTATTATAAGCCATCCAACGTAATGGAGGGGTTCCAATGGAGTAGCGATGTAATAAGCAAAAGGGGTGTGATATTGGATCAAAACAAGAGAAGGAATGACTTCGCAGTTTCATCCGCTGATGGAAGCGACTTCAATGGAGGGAGATTTATAGATTTTGAGAAAAATTACGATTTGGAAATGGGAATTGATTTCTCATTTTGGAGACAAAAAAAAGACCAATTCACTCACCTTCTACCTGTGCCTGTTCGAGATTCTAGAGCGGCATACCAATATGTAAATGCGATGAATTCATTGTCTCTAGAATTGTCTCGGCCTCTTCTCTTAACACCGGAAAGTTGTGTTTTTCCAGACACATTGTTTTGTGACGAATTACACCTGAATCTGAAAGGAAGTGAAATATATTCTGAAATGATTGCAAGGGCAATCAACGGTTTGCCTTCAGTGCATTAGAGTAAAGGGCCTAAAATGAAGCATACAGTTCAACTACATCTGTCAGTTTTGAACGGAACAACGGTAAGTCACAGTCCAACAAGGACTTGCAGTTGGTAGCTCGTCGGGCTCATAACCCGAAGGTCGTAAGTTCGAGTCTGGCCCCCGCAACCAAGAAAACAATAAAAGAGCAATCAGAGATGGTTGCTCTTTTTTGGTTTTTACAGGATGCGTTCCATTGACTTTCCTTTGCACTGGTTCAATCGCAAATCTCCCCAAACAGCGTGAGGAATATCAACAAGTCATTGGATCCAATAACATCGTTGTCGTCGAAATCATACACGCCTGCCCACTCGTTGCTGAAGGCTCCTAGGAATAGGAGGAAATCCCCCACATTGACCGCCGCGTCTGCATTGAAGTCACCTGGACAGAATCCGCCTGGCAAGAATCCAGCACCTCCGCATCCTTCGGAAAGCTCAGGAAAAACATAGCCCTCAGCACAGTGAAATGCTTGGATGCCCACCTCGATTCCAATTTGACGAGCGCGTCCATCATCCATCGGAGGGTGGATGCCGCCCCACATCCGGGAAAGTGCACTTTCGTTTGCGGCATCATAATAGGTTGCCCATTGCAGCTCAAAACTTTGTGATGGGCCGTCTTCAAACACCAAGAATTGGTTCATCGTGACGGGCCATGAACCGAGTCCGCCCGGGAAGTACTCGCTTCCTGTGAGCAAGGTCAATACTTCTGCGGCCGCGCGCGAGAAAGTGGAGTGCCCGCTTACATAGCCAGCGAAAGGAGGGGTCACAAAGGACGGGCGCTGGTATGGCCACCAATTCTTGGCTAGGATCCATCCCACACCGGCTTCATCGATGAATGGCACTTCAACGTAATCAGGTCCGCGCCACGCGTAAACTTTGATTTCGCCCACCGCGTCTGGATTCCAAGTTGCCAAGGGGTCGCCTTCTTCGACAACTTCAATGTATCCGGGAACAAGCGGCAGTCCAGAAGGATGATAATTGGTTAAGGTTGTATCAGAACTTTGACCGTTTTCGGCCATGTATCGAATGGCTGCTACCGGTCTTGTGTAATCGTGATAGCCCTTGATGCTCCAGGTGGAAACAGCGGCGTCATGCATAGCACCGGCCAATGCCAGGTATGCCTTGACGGTAAATTCCAATTCGTCAATGACGGCCCCTTGACCGCGCCATCGGTATTCGAAGTCCGGATAATCCATGATATCATTCAGGATGGTAAACCAGTGGCCGGGAGGGGTTTCACTGTCCGGACCATCTGCCCAGAATTCCGCGAGGCAGCGCGTGTAATCGCCGCGAGGCACCATCTGGGATTCATAGGGTTCACCAGTGAATGGATTCAAGTCATGCCCGGGGTGAACACCGCCGCCGTTGAAGAAGTCGTAAAATTCTTCAAACTCCTCAGGGTCCGTGGTAAACGAACCATCGCTGCCCATTCCTGCGGGCGAGATGTCCCACATCACACTGTCTGTGGGGTCCAAGTGTGACGACCAAACGGACACCATGGCAAAGTTCCATTTCCATTCATCATCCAGGCCAGAAGCAACGGATGTGCTGTCCAGATACACAGGCTCTCCCGGATCTTTCCAGACGTGGTAAGTGCAACTGTCGCGTTCCAAGAATTGGAGGTCAGCAGAATCCAATGCAAATGGTGTGACTTCACCCCACTGTGGCCCGACAAATTCGGGGATCGTCGTGCTCACATTTCCACTCTGGTCAATGAACAACGTCAATTCGATGGGTTGCCAATGATTGGGGTCAATGACATTTGGATTGCCGGGCATTTCCGGCTGGATATTGGGGTTGATGGGAGCATAGCACGAAGCTTCAAATCCGTTGGATTCGTTTGAGCCATCTTGTGCGCCAAAAGCGATGATTCGTTCGGCGATGTAGTTGCCCAAAGCGGCCGGTCCATCATTTTGATAATTTGTAGAAACAAAGTCCATGTCATAGCCCAATTGAGCCATCATCGAATTGATGTTGAACATGGTGATTTCGCCATCAGGTGAGTCGACAAAGCGGTGCTGCATGATTCTAAACACAGCATAGCTAATGGCTTCTTCGCGAGCGGCTTGTACTTCTTCTGGCTCGGAAGGGATGACGATTCCTTCGAAAGGACACTCAAAACCTGCCCATGATTTTCCCAAGAAAAAGGTCTCCGATGGGCCTTCGTCGAAGGCGCTCCAGCAATCGTACATGGCGATGTTGGTGTGCAAAAGGTTGCGGGCGTGCACGGTTGGTCGCGCGAAATCATTGCGAATACCTTCCAAAACTTCTTCGTTCCAAATGTGCGCGATGCTTTCTTCACTTTGGCTGAATGCCGCGCGCGGCGCAAGGAATCCGATAATATTCAGAGCGACGAGAAGTGTTAGGCAGCGAATCATGGCGTTGGCGTTGGCTTTGGTGCAATGTAAAACGCCTTCCCATGAATTCAAATACCAGAATGGCTTTAGTCGCAGCGGTGTTTTCAATGAAGGTTTTCACCTCTATTCTTGTCTCAATCATTTCAACGCAGGTTCCGTTCTCGTCGAACTCGCCGAGAATTCGCTCAAGACCCTTCCACCAAATCGCCCATTTTTCCATTGTGATAGTCCATGATGGCTTTTTGCACGTCTTCATAGGTGCTCAAAACAAACGGTCCGTGACTCACGACGGGTTCTTCCAAAGGAGCGGAAGATAGAAAAAGCACCCGCGTATCTTCTTCTGCGGCCAAAGAGATCATGGAGGTTACTCCCGTCCCAATCACCATCATTTGCCTACCAGAGGCTCTTGCGTTGCTCACTTGAATCGCTCCGCTAAGAACGTAAAGTATGCCGCTCCAGTTTTCAGGCATCGGAAGATCAATGGAGGCACCGGATTCGTTGCATTGCAGATTGGCAATGCGCATGGGGTGATGCGATTGGATGGGCGATTGGTATCCGTTCCATTCGCCTTGTACAAGCGCAATACGCCAGTTGTTTTCATTCCATTGTGGGGTTTCTTCTTGGCTCAGTGGCTGATAAGATGGATCTTTCATTTTGTGAGCCCTTGGCGTGTTGACCCAGAATTGAATGATTTCAAGCATGCCTCCTTCTCGAGCAATGGAGTCATCTGGGCGTTCACTGTGCACAATCCCAGAACCGCTGTCCATCCATTGGGTTCCTCCTGCACTTACAACGTGGTCGTTTCCCAGTGAATCCCGGTGACGCAGCGCGCCTGCATAGATGCATGTCACGGGGCTGAATCCGCGATGAGGATGAGGTCCGACACCAACCTCAAGAGGTTCTTGTCCACCATGAAAGTAATCTTGCCAGTGGTGAATCAATAAAAAAGGACCTACTCGATTTGTGATTTGACTGGGCAGAGGCTGTTCGATCCAATTCTCACCCATCAAGACACGTTGCGCCGTTTGAACAGAAGAAACTCGCAGGTTGTCGGCGGGGTTGGGCTCAGCTTTCATTTTGTTTGTGCAATAAAGAAGGTTGCTAGGAGCGATTGAGAATGTGCTTTAACGGCCTTCGTTAAAGCGGTATATTTACACCATAATTACCACCAAGATAACCTCTTCAGTCATGAAAAATGTTTTGCCTTTTGGAATTTTGATGATTTTTGGAGTGGCGTGGATCGGCTGCGGAGCAGGCTCCGAATCAGCCGAGACAGCAACTGAAGTTGCAAACGAAGATGCCTGCGCATGTTTGATTGAAATGAAGTCTTCGCTCGAGGGAATTCTAGCAGAAGAGCATGCCGATTGGACTGCCAAGGAATGGACACAATCGTTGACAAAATCCACCGCGCCTTGCATGCGAGCAAAGCGCACGCCTGAAGAATTGAGTGCATGGAGTCAAGCCCAGTCTGTGTGTGATGATTTTGACGCTTACAAGAACCTCGTTGGGGCCTTCCGAGCCAAGTTGACGGCTGCAGTGCAGGATTCGAAGAAGATGCCACAGGACATCAAAGAACTGACTTCAGATGGAGCGAAGGGCTTACTGGACCAACTCAGCAAACAGCGTTAAGCGCGGAGTTGTTTGGGCAATCCTTTAGGCATCGTCTGACGCGGAGTCCGAGCTTCCGGTGACGCCCAATTCCTCCATCAGCGCTTTGATTTCTGATTCGGTGGAGTTGAGTGTAGACTGGCAATGCTTCAAGAGGACAGCTGCTCTCCGAATGGCTTGCGTCAAAGTGTCCACAGAGATGTCATCGCTTTCAAGCAGTTCCATCAGACCGCGTAATTCGATCAGAGCATCATCAAACTTCTCGGGGACTTCGGAGTCTTGGTTGTTTTTTGCCATGGTGTGAATTTAATCAAGTTGATTGGTATTGCCTTCTATGCGAACGGGAATAGACCCGTCCTTGCCTTCCAGTCGCAACACTTCTCCGATTTTCGCTTCGGATGTTGCCGTTAGCAATGTGTTGCCTCGCTTGAGCAACATGAAACCGCGTTTGAGGGTTTGTGCAGGATGCAAGGTGCGAATCACGGATTGAGTGCGATTCAGTTCAATGCGTTTGTGCTGCAATTGTTGATGCGTGGCCTGGTGAATGCGTCTCCCATCATTTTGGAGTTCGCGTCGGGTGAAGTCAATGAGTTGATGCCCCGATCGGAGGCATCGCCGCTCGAGTTCTTCCAAGGATCTTCTTTGCCGATCAATCAGGAGAAACCCTTGAATGGTGAGCATTTTTTGAAATCCCTGAATTTCCATTTGCCGCTGTGCCAACGTATTTTTTCCTGCCCATTCCAGGGTTTTCCAGCATTGCGAGAGCAATGATTGTTGGCCTTGGTTCCAAAGCTTGAAGCGCCGCTCCATTTTTTGAGCCATCAGCTCCAATTCGTAGGCAGATTCTTCAAACATATCTGTCAAGGCAACAGCCACATCTGTCGGTGTTTTGAGGGCGCGTTGGGCCACCAAGTCTGCTACCACCAGGTCCGATTCGTGACCAATTCCCGTCCAAACGGGCACTGTGGATGAGGCAATGGCCTCGCACAGGCTGAAGTCATTGAAAGCGTCCAAGTCTAATTTACTCCCTCCCCCCCGGACCATAACAATGAGATCAGGCTGACTTGCTTGGGCCAGAAGCAGTGCGTTTTTCAATTGTTCAGGAGCAGCAGCGCCTTGCACTCCCGATGCAAATAATTCCAGTTGAACCTTGAAGTGACTGGGATGACCTAAAGTTTTGGTGATGAAATCTCTGAAGCCACTTGTGCCAGGGGATCCAATAACGGCGACTTTTTGAGGCAATGCACAGAGTGCAATGCGCTTGTTCCAATTGAGAGCTCCGAGTTTTTTGAGTTGCGCCAAGGTGGCTTGCTTGCGGCGTTCCATTTCACCGAGCATGTGCCGCAGATCCACCCGATCGATGAACAATGAAAGTCCAAAACGTTCATGGAATTGTATGCGAGCAGAGAACACCACTTCAGAGCCTGCTTTGAGTATTGTGGAGGTGTCCCCTCCCAATTCAGAGCGAATTTCGGCGCCGTTTTGAGGCCAAATAACCCCACGCATTTTGGCTGTTTGACGTCCGCCTTGTTCTTCCACCAGATCCAAGTAGACGGTTTTTTGACCAAGCCCTTCTGAAATTTTCAGAATCTCGGCTTTGACCAGCCAACTGCGGTTTGCCGTTGCTCGTTCCAAAGCAAGTCGAATCGACTGCGCAACTTGCGTCAGGGAATAAACCTTGGAGGGCGATGAGGTGGTTGGAGTTTGCACGGATACAGATAGAGAGTCAACGCAGTAAGGGAGCAAGTTACAATGCACGCGATTCAATGTAAATTGCCATCGATGATTAAGTCCTTTAATTTGTTTTCAGTGACCACTAGATTAAGCCTTCGCACTTTTTTTGGCATTGCTTCTTTGCTCGTAGTGTTCTCTATGACTGCACAGGAAGTGCCCCGCGATACTTCTTTTTCGGCTTGGAAGATAAATTTGGTTGACATGATTTCGGGAGAATGGAATGTGGCCCGAGAAAACGCTTGGAAAGAAAATCTTACCGTCCAATGGCTGGGTGGTCTGCTTTTGAAGGATGATCGCATGGCGACCGAAGAATTGGCCTTTTATTTCAATGAATGGGGGGATTGGTCAGCTATATCTGCGGAATGCGATGTGCGCCATCTTGCGGCAAACTGGTCTGTCAGCATAAGGGATTACAAAAAGAGTCTTTCCAATACGGGCAATGCGATTTATACCGCGGCTAAGCTTGGGCATCGTTTTATACGAGTGGATTTGGAGGAGAGCATTGCTTCTCCTGCGGATGCCTTTTCTGCATGGTACGGTGTTTTGTCAACCGACCCCATGATTCATTCCATGCGCATGCACGAAATTTCTCTTGGATTGGAGTTGGGGACACAATGGCGCATGCGGAATGGCTGGTTGCTGGAAGCCTTTGCGAATCCTTCAGTTCGAGTGGTCGTGCGCAATTTCGTACCGTCGGGCTCTGAACAATTTGATGCACTGACGGCACGCTCCGCCCAGCAAAAGCTGCAGCAGCGATATTCAGCAGGGCGTAAGCTTTCGAATTCATACAGTGCCAAGACAGGTCCTTGGGTTCAGTTTGGTTTGATTTTGGGGGTTTTTGCGAATGAAAAACAATAGCAATATGAGCAAGTTTCGGGTCAAGATTAAGTACCTCGCAATGGCTGCTGCCGTGGCAGGAATCATTTTTGGGGCATACCAATACCAACGGCCGGCTGAAGACCGCACCTTAGAAAAGAGCGAGGCTTCTCTGTCTGCGGCAGTGCTTCATGAAATTTTTATTGAGGGCGATTCGGCACAAACGACACCTTTGCTGAATCAGATTGTCCTCGTTTCAGGTCAACTGCAGTCCACTGAGGGCAACACGATTTTGCTTTCTCCGGGTGTGGTTTGCACGTTGGAGGATTTGCCAATTGAGGCTGATTGGCTGGCTGGAACAGAAGTTTCAGTGAAAGGTCGAATTTTGGGATTCGACGATCTTTTTGAGGAGGTACAGATGGACTTTTGTGTTTTGGCTCCAACTCCTTGATTGAGAATTTAGCTGCAGCCTAAATTACCGGTTGGCGCACAGCTGTGCGCCATGAACTTTAAGGACACATTTATTTGTTGCGTTAAATCGACTTAGCCTAGAAAGTAAAGCCCGCTGAACCCAGTCAAGAAGGCCAGACCAAACCATGACAGCGCCACCATCCAGCGAGGTGGTTTCGCTCCAGCTGGAAATTCCTTGCGCGTCACGAGGTAGAGGTTGGCTCCAGCCACCAGTGGGGCGACCAGAAAGCTGAGGGTTGTGGCGATGTCGACCAAGACACGGATGTCACTGGGAAACAATAAAATCAGACTCAACGCGCCAATGGCAACCAAAATCAGGCTCCATTGTTCGTGCCGAATGTTTGCAGAAGTGGGCGTGGCTTGGAGCGTTGAAATGGAACGAGCGAGTGAACGGGCATAACCGTCCAGGCAAGCGATGCAGGTTCCGAGCATGGCTGAGAAAGCGGCGGTGGCGATGATCCACCAACTCCACGATCCAATGGCCTCGGTGTACAATTGCACGACACCCGAAGCGAATGCTGCGGTGCCTTCTGGAAATTCAACGCTGTTGGCATAAAAGAGGAGGGCTCCCAAAGCCAGGAACATCAGCGCCAACACAGCAGAGAAAATGAAGCCAATATTGAACTCACGGATGGTGTCCTTGAGCGGAGGGTGGTAGCCAGTTTGTTTGATGCGCTCCAAGGTCCAAATGCTGTTCCACGTGCTCAAGTCTACAGCGGTTGGCATCCAACCCATGAGTGCAATGAGAAAGGCGAGTCCGGCGCCCGACCACGGTGTGAAATCCACAGGAGCTGCTGGCACGGCAGAAATCGGCGTATGAGCCAGTGCTGCAATGAACGCGCCGGCAGTGCTGATAAGTAGAACGGCTGCAATCACCTTGATCAACGAATCGAGTGCGCCGTATTTGCCTAACACGAGCACTGCAGTTGAAATGATGAAGACGACAATGGCCACATAGGGCGTGGCATTGATGCCTGTGGCGTTTGAAATGTTGAAGAGGTTGTCCAGAAAGGAAGCGGTGACGATGCCGATCGCGCCCATCACAAAAAAGCAGGTGCTCAACGTAATTGCGAGGTAGATCCATGCAGCCCATTTCCCCATTGATCGGTAGCCTTCAATGAGGGATTCTCCTGTCGCATTCGCGTAGCGGCTACCAAATTCGAAAAAGGGATATTTCGCCACGTTGGCGGCGACAACGGCCCAGACCAACCCAAACCCCACCAGCGCTCCAGCGCGCGTGGATTGCACGAGGTGACTCACTCCAATTGCAGTAGACGCAAAAAGGATGCCCGGTCCAATGACCTGCATCCAGTTTCCTTTTTGCGCACTCATGAGGCTCGCTTCTCTTGCTGGGCATCGAGGTGACGGTAAGTCACCCACATCCTCCAACCTACGATGGCTTGTTCCCACTTCTTGAGTCGCGTCAAGTCTTGTTTTTTCGAGATACGCGGCAAAAGCAGTTTATTCAGCTGACTTAAAACACCAAAAATGATTCGATCCATGCCCGGGGCCTTGAGGTTTGCGCTTCAAGGTACGGAAATCGACGGTGTTGGGCATTTGGGAAGAGTCAAGTCAAACCGATTCATGGGGATATAAGCAGCACTGCCCAGTTGGGCAAGGCGCGAAAAGAATCGTGTGCCTTTAAGCCTTAAACGCTCACTTCTTCTCGCCCACGAACCAATCTTCCTTGTACTTGAAGAGCACGTTGAATGTGGTCAGGGAACCGTAAACCTTGGTGATGTATTGCTGCAAATCAAGCTTGTCAGAGTCTACCAGTTTTTCATGCGCATTGATTTTTGCTTCAAGCACGCGAAGTCGATCCCGTGTCATGACGATTTTATGGAAAAACGCATCCACAGGTACTTCTTTCGACTTCAATCCCTCTTCTGACGGCTGAATGATTAAGGTTCCGCCGTCCCATCGGTCACTGATTTCAATGTTTTCGGGACGTTCTTCACCGCGAATTCGATCGGTAAAATCATCCAAAACGTGCTCCATGGCTGTCATGATGTCGCTGACATCAGGTTGGCTCAAGTCTTCAGCAGCTTCGATGATTTGAAGTCCTCCAAATTCTTTAGCGATGGATTTTTCACCGACTTCTCGGAAATAGATTCGCCAGAAATCGCCGTCCGTTCCAAAAATCACGCCTTCAGCGTGGGTAGGGTGTGTCACTTTTGCGCCTATGCCTAACATGTCATTCATTTTCAATTCTGTAACGGAATTATGTGCCAAAGGTTTCAGCCCGTGCCGGGTGCAGATCGATGTGTTCATTTTTCAAAAACCGATTGTGGGGATTTTCAATGGAGGGGCTAATCGAGAAGCGTTGAATTCCCCGGATATTGCAACATGAAAGTCACGCACCGAAAGTACCGTTGGGATCGGATCTCCTTCGTGGGAGGTACCTTGATGATCCTGATTTTTTCGCTGGTGGCTTGGATTACACCAGATTCGGCTGCCGCAGATGAGGGCGTTGCCTTGCAGCATCCCGGTGAGACTTTGTCTGCGAGAGATCAACTGGATGTTGACCCAACGCAAGCGATTCCCGAGCATCCGAACCAATCTGAAGTTCGTTCCGAACCTGCGCCAGAGTCAGAGGCGAAAAACGAAGAAATCAAGCCTTGCAGCTGCAACCGGCATGTGCTAAAACTCCCCAAGAACCCATACACGGATCATCAGGTGGCGGCGCGGAATCTGCCAAACAGTTTCTTCGTTAAGGACAAAAGCGAAATGGAAGCCGGAAAACGCCGTGGGGATTTGGTTCCTGTTCATGATGGCAGGGGGTACCACATCACGGCGCTTTCCCATAGCTACGCGGTCCTGCTGCCAGAAGTGCAGGAATTGTTGGCTGAAATGGGGAATGCATTCGCCGATGAATTGGAGGGAACGGGCAGTGAAGGGACACGTTTTCGCGTGACTAGCTTGACCCGCACGGAGCGCCAGCAAGCCCGATTGGGTCGACGCAATTACAACGCATTCAATGGGACATCTACGCACAGTTACGGCGCTTCTTTCGACATCGCCTACACCGATCGGCCAAGCAACGACTCTGACTGCTCAGCTCCTACGCGGGCTATTCAGAACGTTCTCCGCAGTTTCCAGAAGAAGGGCAAAATCTTGGTGATTCCCGAGAAGAGTTGCATGCACATCACGCTTCGTCGCTGAGACGAAAAAAGGCGCCCCAATGCGGAGCGCCTTTTTTGATTTCGAATCAATCGCTTCGAATTGATAAACCTTTACAAGTGGATCACTTCGCCGTAAGCCGCCGCTGCCGCTTCCATGACCGCTTCGCTCAGTGTAGGGTGCGGGTGGATGGTCTTGATGAGTTCGTGACCGGTGGTTTCAAGTTTTCTCAACGCCACCAGTTCTGCGACCATTTCGGTGACATTGGCGCCAATCATGTGGCCGCCAAGCAATTCACCGTATTTCGCGTCAAAGATGAGTTTTACGAATCCGTCTTTGTGTCCTGACGCACTCGCTTTTCCAGAAGCCGAGAATGGGAATTTCCCAACTTTGATTTCGTGTCCTGCGTCTTTTGCTTGGGCTTCTGTCATGCCTACACTTGCGACCTCAGGGAAGCAGTAAGTGCATCCCGGGATGTTTCCGTAATCAATGGGCTCAGGTGAATGACCCGCAATTTTCTCGACACAAGTAATTCCCTCTGCTGATGCGACGTGCGCTAACGCTGGGCCAGGAACACAATCGCCAATGGCATAATAGCCTGGAATGTTGCTGGCATAGAAATCGTCGACCATGATTTTGCCACCGTCAACGACGATGCCTACGTCTTCGAGTCCGATGTTCTCAATGTTCGAAACCACACCTGCAGCGCTCAATACCACGTCGCACTTGATCGTTTCTTCGCCTTTTTTGGTTTTGATTGTGACGGTTTGCTCGCCTCCTTTGGATGCAACGCCCAAAACTTCGGAGGAAGTCATCACCTTGATGCCTGCTTTTTTGAAGCTTTTTTCAAGTTGCTTGCTCACGTCTGCATCTTCCACAGGGACAATGCGGTTTTGGTACTCTACGACGGTCACTTCCGTGCCGATGGCATTGTAGAAGTAGGCAAATTCAACGCCAATGGCTCCTGATCCTACAACGACCAACCGTTTGGGTTGCTTTTCCAGCGTCATCGCTTCGCGGTATCCGATGATGTTTTTCCCATCCTGTGGGATGGAAGGCAAATGCCGGCTGCGCGCTCCTGTCGCAATGATGATGTGGCCAGCGGAGACAGCTTGCACTGTGCCGTCAGCAGCGGTTACTTCGATTTGCTTTCCTGGAAGTAATTTTCCGTTGCCCATGATCACATCGATCTTATTCTTCTTCATGAGGAACTGCACGCCTTTCGACATGCCGTCTGCTACACCGCGGCTTCGAGCGACCATGCCTTTGAAATCGGCTTTGGGGCTCGCAACCGAAATCCCATAATCTTCTGCGTGCTCGATGTATTCGAAAACGTTGGCGCTTTTGAGGAGGGCCTTGGTAGGAATGCACCCCCAGTTGAGGCAAATGCCTCCGAGGGCTTCCCGCTCAATGACGGCTGTTTTCAAACCAAGTTGACTGGCGCGAATGGCCGTGACATAGCCTCCAGGGCCGCTTCCAAGAACAATTACGTCGTACTTCATGTCTTTGCTTCAATGCTCCTTGTGGTGAAGGAGCGGCGTGTTGATTTTCGCCGCAAAGTTAACGCATCCAATCGGTTCATGGATGCGTTTGATGCCCGGTGTGAGGTTCTGTTTCCATGCAGTACCTTTACCGACTTGAACCCAACGCCCTTTCGCACGCCGAAAAGGTCCAGTTCTCGAAGAAATAGATCATGCTAAACATCGTTTTATTTGGCCCTCCGGGCGCAGGAAAGGGCACGCAAAGTGTTCATTTGGTTGAGTCTTATGGGCTCATTCACCTCAGCACTGGAGACATATTTAGGGCCAATATCAAAGGCAACACGGAATTGGGTCAGATGGCTCAGTCATACATGGACAAGGGACAATTGGTCCCTGACGATGTTACGATTCGCATGCTGGAGTCCGAAGTCAATAAGCATCCTGAAGCCAAAGGTTTCATCTTTGACGGCTTTCCCAGGACAACTGCTCAAGCAGAAGCTCTTGATGTCTTTTTAGATGCTCGTTCCACTCCGGTGACTTGCATGTTGGCACTGGAGGTGGAGGAGGCTGAATTGAAAGCACGCTTGCTTGCCCGTGCGGAGACGAGTGGCCGACCAGACGATTCGAATCCAACGGTGATTCAGAAGCGCATTGACGTGTACAACGCGGAAACAGCGCCTGTAGCGGGTCATTATGCCCTGCAGGGGAAATTCACAGGCATTGATGGCATCGGAACGATTGAAGAGATCTTGGATAGACTTAAAGTTGCCATTGCGCATTGAATCAAAGCTATGTCAGGTGAAAACTTCGTTGATTACGTAAAGATTTGTTGCCGCTCTGGACGCGGCGGACCGGGTTCTGCACATTTCATGCGGAATCGAATGACGGCAAAGGGAGGGCCCGACGGTGGTGATGGAGGCCGTGGAGGTCACGTGATCATTCGAGGCAACACCCAGCATTGGACGTTGCTTCACTTGAAATATGCCAGACACGTAATTGCTGGTCACGGCGATACTGGTCGCGGGCAACACAAGCATGGCGCGGACGGTGATGATGTATACATAGACGTTCCGTTGGGAACCGTTATTCGGGACGCAGAATCGGAGGAGATATTGATGGAAATCCTGGACGAAGGCCAGGAAGTCATCCTGACCAAAGGAGGGAAAGGTGGACGGGGAAACGACCATTTTAAGTCTTCCGTGCGCCAGTCACCAACATATGCTCAGCCAGGAGAGGCAGGCTTAGAGGAATGGAAAATTCTTGAGCTGAAGTTGCTCGCGGATGTCGGACTTGTGGGGTTTCCGAATGCCGGTAAATCAACTTTGTTGTCCGTGGTCAGTGCGGCGAAACCGGAAATTGCCAATTATCCCTTCACGACGCTCAAGCCAAACTTGGGCATGGTGGCTTACCGTGATGATCGCTCTTTCGTTATGGCGGATATTCCCGGCATTATCGAGGGAGCATCAGAAGGTAAAGGGCTTGGCTTGCGATTTTTGAGACACATTGAACGCAACCCCGTATTGCTTTTCATTGTCCCTGCGGACAGTGATGACATTGCCAAAGAGTATCAAACTTTGCTCGGTGAGCTGGAGAAGTACAACCCTGATTTACTCAAGAAAAATCGCCTGTTGGCCATTTCAAAAAGTGACATGTTGGACGATGAATTGAAAGCGGCCATCCACGACGAAATACGGGAATTGAATCCGCTCTTTTTTTCAAGTATTGCTCAGATGGGACTGGTGGAGCTCAAGGATGAGCTTTGGAAGTCCATGGATGAAGCGACTGTTTGGTAGCATGAACCATTTTTTGAAGATCCTCCCGGAAGTACAAGACGCCTTGGATGCTGGCAAAGCGGTCGTAGCCTTGGAATCGACCATCGTTGCGCATGGAATGCCATACCCTCAAAACTTGGAAACGGCACAACGTCTGGAGTCCATTGTGCGCGAAGGAGGAGCTGTTCCAGCCACAGTTGCCGTGGTGAATGGAAAATTGCAGGTTGGTTGTTCGGCTTCTGACTTAAGGGCACTCGCCACAGAATCAGATGTGCTCAAGGTCTCGCGGAGGGACTTGCCTCTGGCGCTCGCTCGCAAGGCACTGGGCGCCACAACGGTCAGTGGAACGCTCATTGGTTGCGAACTCGCTGGCATTCGGGTTTTTGCGACGGGTGGTATCGGAGGAGTCCATCGCAGCGTTGATCAAACTTGGGACATCTCGGCAGACATTCCAGAACTAGCCAAGTCTTCTGTTGCGGTGGTAAGTGCGGGAGCAAAATCCATTTTGGATTTGCCCAAAACATTGGAGGCGTTGGAGACGGCTGGTGTAACTGTTGTGGGATTCAATACCGATGAGTTTCCGGCTTTTTTCACACCAAAGAGCGGGCTTAAAGCGCCACACCGTGTCAACAATGCAGAAGAAATGGCAGCAGCGATGCGGGCCAAATGGTCCTTGGGGTTGGACGGAGGTTTTTTGATTGCCAATCCCATTCCAGTTGAGTCCTCAGCTGACCCAAAGCAGATTCAAGAAGCCATCGAGGAAGGTCTGAGTCAGGCGCATTCGGAGGGTGTGTCAGGCAAAGATTTAACGCCTTTTTTGTTGCGCTTTGTAAATCAAAAGACCGCGGGAAAAAGCCTCCAAGCAAACCGCGCTTTGGTGGAACACAACGTAGCTGTGGGAACAGCCGTCGCTGTTGCGCATGCAGAGCTCATGGCCTAGTTTCAGGCGGAGCTTTGGATCTTCCAAAAGATGGTAAATCCATCCTGTGTGCTTCTTGATTGACCTGCTTGGTCGGAGTTGCACTATTTTCGCGTCATGAAGCCCACAGATGTCATGAAAGATGCAGCCAATGCCCCTGCTTCCGTTCCCGATTTTCGACAAACCTTATTGGATGACTATCGTCTGATGTGCATGAGCCGTGAGGCTTCATTGCTCGGTAGAAAAGAAGTTCTGGGTGGCAAGGCCAAGTTCGGGATATTTGGAGACGGCAAGGAATTGGCACAGCTTGCTCTGTCAAAGATTATTCAGCCGGGCGACTGGAGATCGGGGTATTACCGCGATCAAACATTGATGATGGCCCAAGGATTGCTTTCAGTGCGCCAATACTTTGCGGCACTTTATGCGGATACAAACTTGGAGCGTGAGCCGAGTTCAGGTGGGCGCCAAATGGGAGGACATTTCGCCACACGGTTGTTGGACGATGAAGGCGGATGGCTTGATCAAACCAAGGGTTTCAATAGTTCTGCCGACATTAGTCCTACAGCGGGCCAAATGCCACGTTTATTGGGCTTAGCGCAAGCGTCAAAGCTTTACCGCTCTTTGCCAGATGCTGCAGCTAAGAATCATCAATTCACGAAAGAAGGAAATGAGATTGCCATCGGTACCATCGGTGATTCAAGCACATCGGAGGGTCCATTTTGGGAAACGATGAATGCGGCGGGAGTGCTTCAAGTTCCGATGCTGATGAACGTTTGGGACGACGGCTACGGAATCAGTGTTCCGAAGAAGTATCAAACGACCAAGGCGTCCATTTCTGTGGCGTTGAGTGGAATGCAAAAGGAGGAGGGAACCAACGGGATTGTCATTTATCGCGTAAAAGGTTGGGACTACCCAGCCTTGGTGAGCACTTACGAGCAAGCGGCAAAGCGTTGCCGTGAGGAACACGTGCCCGTCTTGGTGCATGTAGAAGAAGTGACCCAGCCACAAGGGCACAGCACTTCAGGATCTCACGAGCGTTACAAGTCCAAAGAGCGCATGGCCTGGGCAGAGGAGTTTGACTGTATCCGACAATTTGAGAAATTCTTGCTGCTGGAAGGTGCCGCTACTCAAGAAGAACTAGACGGATTGCGCAAGGCAGTGAAAAAAGAGGTGCGCAACGAGCAAAAAGTAGCTTGGACAGATTTTCGTGCTGCGTTTGATCTGGAAATGGAAGAAGTGATTGAATTGCTAGCCGATGTGTCGGGTGCTGACTCGGCTGAGATTGCATTGTTGCGCAATGGCATTTTCCCGGGAAGGGCGGAGTTGCATGCGGCAGCGCGGCGCACCATCCAGAACGCAGGGGCATATCGCACTCCAGCACTCGAGGCACTTTCGAGGTGGTCGGATGCTTTTGGTTCAGAAAATCGCGAGCGCTACAGCCGACATTTGTACAGTGATGGCTCTGATTCGGCTTTGTCTGTGCCTATCGTAAAACCGGATTATTCAGGAACCGTTGAACAGGCTGATGGTCGTCAAATTTTGCAAAAGAATTTTGAAGCATTGTTTGAGAAATACCCTGAGGTATTGACATTTGGAGAGGATACAGGAGGCATTGGAGGGGTGAATCAGTCCATGGAGGGCATGCAGGAAAAATTTGGTGAGTCGCGTGTGTCCGACACTGGAATCCGTGAATGCACCATTGCAGGACAAGGCATTGGCTTGGCGCTCCGTGGTTTCCGGCCCATTGCTGAAATCCAATACCTGGACTACTTGTATTACGCGTTGCAAATTTTGCGTGATGATGCGGCAACTGTTCGATACCGGACTTCCGGCGGGCAGAAGGCTCCGGTCATCATCCGGACACGTGGGCACCGCCTTGAAGGCATCTGGCACAGTGGATCGCCTATGGGAGCAATCATCCATTCCTTGCGCGGAATGCATGTCTGCGTGCCGCGCAACATGACGGAAGCCGCTGGGATGTACAACACGCTCTTGCAGGCCGAAGAGCCTGCAGTGGTTGTAGAATGTTTGAACGGGTACCGTTCAAAGGAAGCTGTTCCAAAGAACATGGGGGCGTTCACGGTTCCTCTTGGCATTCCGGATGTGGTTAAAGTAGGAGAAGATATCACCCTGGTTTCATACGGATCCACCTTCAACATTGCTGCCGTTGCAGCGAATCGATTGGAGAAAGCTGGCGTGGGAGTTGAGTTGATCGATGCCCGTACATTGTTGCCATTCGACAATCAAAATGTTTGCGCAGCATCGGTAGGCAAAACCAACCGTCTTTTGGTGGTTGACGAAGACGTGCCGGGTGGCGCGAGTGCTTACATCATGGAGGATGTCTTAAATCGTCAGGGCGCCTGGAAACACCTCGATGTGGCTCCAAAAACAATGGCAGCACAACCGCACCTGCCGCCTTATGGCACGGATGGGGATTATTACGCCAAGCCCAATGCAGATGATATCTACGAGGCGGTGATGTCAATGATGGCCGAAGCTGAACCCAAACGATTCAACTGAACATGATCAAAGAGCAGTTTGAGTTGAAGACCGAGTTCATCGATTTGCTTCAGTTGCTTAAAGCAACTGGCTATGCAGCGACAGGTGGAGAGGCCAAAATGATGGTAGGCGATGGATTGATTCGAGTAAATGGCGAAGAAGAAAGCCGAAAGCGCCGAAAACTTCGCCTCGGTGATGAGGTTCATATTGACGGTCAAGTTCTGATTGTGCTCATAGCCAGTGCTTAAGTCTTCGGTTGGGGTTGAATGTTTGTAATTCTGACACGGTTACACCTTACCATCCCTGTTTTTTGCGTTTCTTGGAACTTGATTCCAAAACGCATGACTATGTTGAGATCCGTTTCTTTCGTCCTTTTCGTCTTGTTTGCCCAGGCTTTTTCAGCGCAAGAAATGCTCCGAGGCCGAGTAATTGATGGAGAGCTCGGTGATCCAGTTTTTTCAGCGAATGTCATTGTAGAGGGGACGACCCAAGGGGTTACCACGGATTTCGACGGCCAATTCTTGTTGTCGGTGTCCCAGTTCCCGGTCAATATTCAGGTGAGTTTCATCGGATATGGCGTGAAGAAAATGACGGTTTTAGATGCTTCTGAACGGATCACTGTCAAGTTGATGCCTGACCAGGTTTTGATTGAGGCGGCAGAAGTGGTCGGGGATCGAATCAGTCAGAAGCAAAAGCAAGCTCCACTCACGGTAGAATCCATGGATGTGATCGCGATCAAGGAGGCGCCGAGCGGCTCGTTCTACGAAGGACTCGGAAACCTCAAAGGAGTGGATGTGACTTCGGCAAGTTTGGGATTCAAAATCATCAATACCCGTGGTTTCAATTCAACTTCACCTGTCCGTTCGCTGCAGTTGATTGATGGGATTGACAACCAGAGCCCGGGCTTGAATTTTTCCTTGGGTAACTTTTTGGGGGCATCGGAGCTGGATGTAAAGAACGTGGACATTGTGGCGGGAGCGAGTTCAGCATTTTACGGTCCGGGTGCGTTCAATGGTGTGGTCTCCATGGAAACCAAGTCGCCCTTCCAGTTTCCTGGTGTGAGCGCTTCGCTGCGTGTCGGTGAGCGGGAGTTGAACGAATTGGCATTCCGATATGCGGATTATACAGTAAATGACGAGGGGAATCCGGTGTTAGGTTTGAAAGTGAATGCATTTCGGATGACGGCTTATGATTGGGAGGCAAATAACTATTCACCAGTCGATGGCTCGCTCGAGAATGCTAGCAATGCAGGGGGTTACAATGCGGTGAACATTTATGGAGATGAGTATAGCAATACGTTTGACTATTCAGGTGATGGAAGCAGCAACGCAAGGGGACTGGGCACGTTTTTTAGATCGGGATACAAGGAAGTAGACCTCGTGGACTACAATACTGAGAATCTCAAGTTTAGTACAGCTCTTCATTGGCGTCTGAAGCCTGATGAAACTTATGATAGTCCTGAACTGATCTACGGCTTTAATTCTGGTTTTGGAACCACGGTTTATCAAGGCGATAATCGCTTTAGCCTCAGGGACATTAAATACTATCAACACAAGGCTGAGTTGCGAAAATCAGGCAAATGGTTTGTTCGAGCTTACCGCACTAGCGAGGATGCAGGAAACTCCTTTGATCCATATGCGACAGCATTAAAACTGCAAGAAAACACGAGATCAGATTACAATTATTCGAAAGTCTACTACAAGTACTGGGCTGATAGTATTGCGAATCAGATTGATTTGACTTTTCCAGATGGAGTCCTTGAGTGGATAGATGGTGTTCCAACTTATACAATCGATCCAGATGACGTTGCGGCATGGTATTCAAATAACTCAGAGCAATTGGGAGTTTGGCATGATCAAGTAAGAGCTTGGACGGAGGCAGGTTATGCAGGGCTGAGTGATGTGGCTGAGTCTCCTCTTGGATATCTTCAGCCGGGGACAACAGAATTCACGAGTGCATTTAACACACTCGTTGCAGCAAAAAATAATAGTGTAGAAGAAGGCACCCGTTTTTTCGATGAGTCGAGTTTATCTCACGTTCACGGGGAGTACATATTCAATCCACAAGGCTTAGAGGAAATTAGAGTGGGAGTCAATTATCGGCGTTACACCCCATGGAGTGACGGCACAATTTTCAGTGATACGACAAGTGAGCGCATCGTCAACCAAGAAGCAGGCTTCTATACTGGCATAAAACGCCGGTTTTTGCAAGATCGGTTGATTGGTACTGCTACTGTTCGTGCTGATAAGAATCAAAATTTTGACTGGGTATACTCGCCTGCTGCTTCCTTCGTTTTCTCGCCACGAGAACAAGATTATCTGCGTGTGAGTTTCAGCTCCGCCTTGCGAAATCCAACTTTGGCGGATCAATACTTGTGGCTTGATGTCGGGCCGGCGACCTTGGTTGGGAATCTAGAAGGAGCTGATAGCTTAATCACAGTTGATAGTTTTATTGATTTTCGAAACAGTGCAAACGCTGCCTCGGGTCAATACAGCCTGAACCGTGACACACTCGTTTATTTTGATATTGATCCCATTCGCCCCGAGCGTGTGAGGACTTTTGAAATTGGTTACCGCACCACGCTGGGACAAAAAGTTTATGTTGATGCAGGGTATTACTTTAGCGTTTATCAAGATTTCATAGGATATAACATTGGCCTCGATGCTCTTTTTATCGGAAATGAGCAATCACCGCGAGCCATTGATGTCTATCGGTATGCAGCTAACTCAAGAAGTGAAGTGCAAACGCAGGGTGCTTCGATTGGCTTGAACTATTACCTCGATAACAATTTCATGCTTGCAGGAAACTACAGTTGGAATGAGTTGGTCAAGACAGACGAGAATGATCCGATCATCCCAGCATTTAATACGCCAAAGCACAAGTACAATCTCAGTTTAACAGCTCGGGATTTGAAATTGAAAGGAAAGTCAACTTGGGGGTTTGGAGTGAACTATAAATGGGTGCAAGGATTTGTGTTTGAAGGATCGCCACAGTTTACAGGATTCGTGCCGACATATGATTTGTTGGATGCGCAAGTCAATGCCAATTTCCAGAAGTTGAATACCACGGTAAAGCTCGGCGGCTCAAACCTCCTTCAAAACATGCATGTTGAGGCATATGGTGGTCCATTTGTTGGGCGAATGCTGTATGCGAGTCTTTTATATGAGTTCAATCACAAGAAAGATTGAGGTAGATGATGTGATGTTTAAAAGCCCATTTATAGACGTCTAATCTCAATATTTCACCGCCAAAAAAGGTGTATGTCGGTCATCACCATCTTTTTTTCCCTACCTTACAAGCGAAACTAAGTCCAAACCAGAGAACCAAATCTGATGAAAAAATTACTAATCAGCGCACTTGTTGCTACCCTCGCTGTGCTTCAAATGCAGGCGCAGACCCGATATCTTGATGATATTTTTGACGATGTGAGTGTCACTTACGATGTTGAGTATGGCACCAATATCACGATTATCCCGGCACTTCAGGGCCTCCCGCCTGCGCCTCAAACCCTCTTGATGGATGTTTACGAGCCTGTGGGCGATTCAGAGACGGATCGTCCTGTATTCTTATTTTTCCACTCGGGGAATTTCTTGCCCCAGTATGTCAATGGAGGAACGCAAGGTACCCGTCAAGACAGCGCGGTAGTTGAAATGTGTGAGCGTTATGCTCGCATGGGCTATGTTGCAATTTCGGTAGACTACCGCCTGGGCTGGAACCCTCTTGCAACGAGCCAGCAAGAGCGCACTTCGCAATTGATTCAAGCGGCTTATCGAGGTGTTCAGGATAGCCGAACTGCGGTTCGTTTCCTTCGAAAGTCCGTTGCAGAAGATGGCAATCCATTTGGCATTGACGCAGAGAAGGTTGCCATGGGTGGAGACGGCACGGGTGGTTATATCACCATGGCTTCTTCAACAATTTCGAGTTACAATGACATTGTTTTTGATGACAACGGTGATCCGATTTTAAAGTTTTGGTTTGACACCGATGGCGATGGTGCACTAACCCCAGTGGTCATTGAAGGGATTCATGGAAACCCTGACGGTACCACAGATACCCCACTTTGCATGGCGAATCATGCCGAATATTCCAGTTCGTTTGGTTTCTCCATGAACATGGGTGGAGCCATGGGCGATTTGAATTGGCTTGATGAAGGTGACATGCCTATGGTTAGTTTTCATTGTCCGCATGATCCATTTGCTCCTTATGGCACTTCGATTGTAGTTGTTCCTACCACAGGAGATCCCGTGATCGAGGCTTCAGGGTCTTATGCGGTTCACACCGAGATCAATGGATATGCTACAAATAACAATGCTGTTTTTGCGGAAATTGGACTTGATGACCCTGCAGTTGCTCTCGGTAACGAGGGCATGGATGGGTTGTTTCCAATCTTGAATAATTACGTAGGTGGTGTTCCATCTGAGCCATTTGACTCTTCACCATGGCAGTGGTGGAATTTTGATGTGGTTTCAGGCGTGGATGCAGCTATGGGGACAAACATTGCAGCGACACAGCTCACTTTGAATCCAACGATGGGTCCTGATGAAGCACTTTTCTGGATAGATCAGATTGTCGATTATAACACACCGAGAATGGGCCTTGCACTTGGAGTTTTATCGCAAAGCACCATCGAAGGTGGCGTTCGATACATCGAAGAGATTTTTGATGATGTGAGTGTTACTTACGATGTTGAGTATGGCACCAATATCACGATTATCCCGGCACTTCAGGGCCTCCCGCCTGCGCCTCAAACCCTCTTGATGGATGTATACGAGCCTGTGGGTGATTCAGAGACGGATCGTCCTGCATTCCTGTTTTTCCACTCAGGTAATTTCTTGCCTCCTTACGTGAATGGAGGAACGCAAGGCACCCGACAAGATAGCGCAGTCGTTGAGATGTGTGAGCGATTTGCTCGCATGGGCTATGTTGCAATTTCGGTGGATTACCGTGTGGGGTGGAACCCTCTTGCAACGAGCCAAGAAGAGCGTACTTCGCAATTGATTCAAGCGGCTTATCGAGGTGTTCAGGATAGCCGAACTGCGGTTCGTTTCCTTCGAAAGTCCGTTGCAGAAGATGGCAATCCATTTGGCATTGATGCTGAAAAGGTTGCGATGGGTGGAGACGGCACGGGTGGTTATATCACCATGGCTTCTTCAACAATTTCGAGTTACAATGACATTGTTTTTGATGACAACGGTGATCCGATTTTAAAGTTTTGGTTTGACACCGATGGCGATGGTGCACTAACCCCAGTGGTCATTGAAGGGATTCATGGAAACCCTGACGGTACCACAGATACCCCACTTTGCATGGCGAATCATGCCGAATATTCCAGTTCGTTTGGTTTCTCCATGAACATGGGTGGAGCCATGGGCGATTTGAATTGGCTTGATGAAGGTGACATGCCTATGGTTAGTTTTCATTGTCCGCATGATCCATTTGCTCCTTATGGCACTTCGATTGTAGTTGTTCCTACCACAGGAGATCCCGTGATCGAGGCTTCAGGGTCTTATGCGGTTCACACCGAGATCAATGGATATGCTACAAATAACAATGCTGTTTTTGCGGAAATTGGACTTGATGACCCTGCAGTTGCTCTCGGTAACGAGGGCATGGATGGGTTGTTTCCAATCTTGAATAATTACGTAGGTGGTGTTCCATCTGAGCCATTTGACTCTTCACCATGGCAGTGGTGGAATTTTGATGTGGTTTCAGGCGTGGATGCAGCTATGGGGACAAACATTGCAGCGACACAGCTCACTTTGAATCCAACGATGGGTCCTGATGAAGCTATGTACTGGATCGATCAAATTCAGGATTATCTCGCTCCTCGAATGGCTGTCGCTCTCGGTGCTGTAGATTTGGGGCCAGGATGTAACGATGATTCAGCTTGCAATTACAATGCGCTGGCGACATCGGATGATGGAAGTTGCACTTATGCGGAAGATGGATTTGATTGTGAAGGGAATTCACTGGTTGTTCAAGGGTGCACAAATGTCATTGCTTGTAACTACAATGGCGCAGCAAACGAGGACGATGGCTCTTGTGATTTTAATGAGACAGAAACTATTTCATTAGGTGAGGATGTTACTTGGTTGGTTGGTCTAACGTTAACTGGAACGGAGAATGAAGCCTTTGCCGCTGATTGTGAGGCTAATGGAAGTGTCAATCCCAATGTTGCCTTGTCTGGAAACTTTCCGGGTACTGGGGACGGTGCCGTTATGAATTTTATGAATATTACCGATTTGACAGGTGGACTTCTAGCAAGCTTGGAGCCCTTGGCCGCAGCGGCGAGCATTTCTTTTTGTGGTGAAGTTGTGCGATTTGTCAATCCTGCAACGGGAGGTATTGCGATCTTAACAGAATCAAATGGAGTCTGGATGACTGCAGTACCGATTCTTGGTGCAAGTTTCTTGTGGCTCGCCCCTGTATCCTCGTTCAACATGGGATGTGGAGATCCAATGGCCTGTGGCTTCACGGATTTCTGTGATCTAAGTGTTGCTTGTGATTACACGGATACCGACGGTGACACTGTCTTGGATTGCCAAGAGATTGCAGGTTGCCAGGACGGTACAGCAGATAATTACAACGAGAACGCAACAGACGAGGGCGATTGCAACTACAACGGCTGCACAGATCCTTCAGCTCAGAATTATGAGGAAGGAGCAAACGTAGACGATGGAAGTTGCACTTACTTGGTTTCTTTCCGAGTGAACATGTCCAACGAAGTAGTCTCTGCTGCCGGTGTGCACTTAGCAGGAAGCTTCCAAGGATGGGATCCGTCATCGATCTCTGTTCCATTGGTAGGATATGGGGTACACGAAGTGGTCCTTCAGCTGCAAGCTGGAACATACGAGTACAAATTCATCAATGGCGATGAGTGGGGTGCTGATGAAAGCGTCGGAGAATGCGGAAACGAAGGAAATCGTGTGATTGAAGTCACAGGAGACACGATGACTTCAGGTGCATGCTTCAATAGCTGCGATCAATGCGATGGTTGCACAGATCCATTCTACTCGGAGTACAATCCATTCAATGCAGCAGCAGAAGGCTATTGCTTAACTGCTATTTCTCTTGGGTGTACTTACGCAGATGCTGAGAATTTCAACTCTGGAGCCAATGTGGACGATGGATCATGCGAGTTTGCTGCAGGTGGCGATTGCCCTGGTGACTTGAATGACGATGGTTCGATTGGAACGCCAGACTTGCTGCAATTCCTTTCTGTGTTCGGATACTCTTGCGACTAAAAAGAAATTGACTGATTCAAAGAAAGGGACGCACACATGTGTGTCCCTTTTTTTTTGGCTCGAACTTTGAAGTGGGGAGCATGGAAATGTGAATTTGTCTCAAATTGCTTTTGACATTCGGGCTTTTCCTTGAATCTGACTATCTTTATATCGAAATAAGAAATTAGCTATGAAACAATTTTTGACAGCTTGCCTATTGATCGCTGGAGCGTTCACCGCAGCCATTGCACAAGGACCTTCCATCTCTTTGGATAAGGCGGTACATGATTACGGAACCATTTCACAAGGAGCCGATGGCGCTTGTGAGTTCACAGTGACGAATGATGGCACAGAGCCATTGGTCATTTCAAGGTGCAAAGGATCTTGCGGGTGCACGGTGCCTAAGTGTGAGAAGACACCGATCATGCCTGGCGCTACGTCAGCGATCAGCGTCCGTTATGACACAAAGCGCATTGGCCCAATCAACAAGAGCGTAACCATCACTTCGAATGCGACGAATGAGCCTACCAAGGTCATTCGCATCAAAGGAAAGGTAGAAGCTTCGGACATCAATCAAACGGGAGGAGCGCCAGTAAAGCCTGCTTCCACGGGAGCGCCACTCAACAAGGAGTAATATCCTTAACAAACTCGGCAGCAATGCCACTTGAGAAGTCGTCCCTCTTCGTTGAGGAACGACTTCTTTTTTATGCCATTTTTGCACCACTCCAAACTTTTGAATAAACAGCTATGGAATTGCCTGCTCAGTATAACCCCAATGCTTCGGAAACGAAGTGGTATGACTTCTGGTTGGAAAACGGTTTCTTCGAATCCAAACCGGATGATCGGGAGCCATACACCGTCGTGATTCCGCCGCCGAATGTGACAGGGGTTCTGCACATGGGCCACATGCTCAATAACACCATTCAGGATGTGTTGGTTCGGAGGGCGAGGATGTTGGGAAAAAACGCCTGTTGGGTGCCAGGAACGGATCACGCCTCCATCGCTACGGAGGCGAAAGTGGTGCGTCGATTGCGGGAAAAAGGCATCAAAAAATCTGACCTGAGCCGCGATGAGTTTATGGAGCACGCATGGGATTGGACCCATGAGCACGGAGGCATCATCTTGGAACAATTGAAAAAGCTCGGTGCAAGTTGCGATTGGTCTCGGACGCGCTTCACGATGGATGAAAAATATTACGACGGAGTCGTGGATACGTTCATTGACTTGTTCAACAAAGGGTTGATCTACCGTGGCGAAAGAATGGTTCATTGGGATCCAGCCGCGCAAACAGCATTGAGCGATGAAGAGGTCATTCATACGGAGGAAAATGGAAAGCTTTATTACGTTCGGTATGAGGTGGTCGGTGTGGAAGGCGAGTTCCTGACGGTGGCTACGACCCGCCCAGAAACCATCATGGGCGATACGGCTATATGCATTCACCCTGAGGACGAGCGATTCATTCATTTGCATGGCCGGCGCGCTCGCGTTCCCATGACCGATCGGGATGTCCCCATTATATTGGATGATTACGTCGATCGCGAATTTGGAACAGGTTGCCTCAAAGTGACGCCAGCGCACGACGTCAATGACTATGACTTGGGCCAGAAGCACGATTTAGAAAGCATCAACATTTTCAATCCCGATGGAACGCTAAACGAAGCGGGAGGTGTCCTGGATGGAGTGGATCGATTCGATGCGCGAAAAGAAGTTGCAAAGATTCTGGAGGCTTCAGATCATTTGGTCAAAACCGAGGACTACACAAACAGTGTGGGACGCTCAGAACGCACCAATGCGGTCATTGAACCGCGTCTGTCATTGCAGTGGTTCTTGACCATGAAAGGGATTGCGCAACCAGCCTTGGATCACGTCATGGACGGAACGATAGCCTTTCATCCGCCAAAATTCAAGAACAGCTACCGGCACTGGATGGAAAATGTCAAGGACTGGTGCGTGAGCCGTCAGTTGTGGTGGGGACATCGCATTCCAGCATGGTTTTATGGTGACGGGGAAGACGACTTTGTCGTGGCCAAAACATCTGAAGAAGCATTGGATGCGGCCCGGATCAAGTCTGGAAATTCGGCCATGGAAGCGGACGGATTGCATCAAGATGAGGATGTCATGGACACTTGGTTTAGCAGTTGGCTTTGGCCCATTCAGGTGTTTGATGGTTTGAAGACGGAAGAAGAAGTCAGCTATTACTACCCAACGGCTGACTTGGTGACCGCTCCTGAAATTATGTTTTTCTGGGTAGCGCGCATGATCATTGCGGGCTATGAGTACCGGGGCGAGGCGCCATTTAAAAACGTTTATTATACAGGGATTGTTCGGGATGAACAGGGACGTAAAATGTCCAAAAGCTTGGGCAATAGTCCGGATCCAATTGAATTGATGGAAAAGTATGGCGCTGATGGGGTGCGTGTGGGCATGTTGCTCACTTCTCCAGCAGGCAACGACCTTCCGTTTGACGAGAAGCTTTGTGAGCAAGGGCGAAACTTTGCCAATAAAATCTGGAATGCTTTCCGATTGACGCAAGGTTGGGAGGTAGACGAAGCGCGGGAGCAAGTGGCGTCTTCCACAGTAGCGGTTGAATGGATGGAGAGTCGGATTCAGGAGGTAGTCGGTGAGTTGGAGGGGCAATTTGCTGAATTCCGTTTGAGCGAAGCCCTCATGTCTACGTATCGTTTGGTATGGGATGATTTTTGCAGTTGGTACCTTGAGTTGATCAAGCCGCCGTATGGCGAACCGATTGATCGCAAAACGATGGATGCAACGGTGACGATTTTTGAAGATCTCTTAAAGTTGTTGCATCCTTTCATGCCGTTTCTCACAGAAGAGATTTGGCATTGGATTCGAGAACGATCCAATGCTTCGGAAGCAATTTGTCTTGCGAGTTGGCCAGAGCAGAAGCCGAACAATGCTTCATTGCTTCAGGAGTTCATTCCCTTCCAGCAAGCGGTCGCCGAAATTCGAACAATCCGCAAAAACAATCAGATTCCACAACGGGAAGGATTGGAACTCAAAATCCAGCAAGGTGCGGGTTACCCGCAAGCACTGGAGTCCGCTATGATCAAGCTCACCAACTTGAGCAGCGTTGAGCGCGTTGAGGAGAAGGTTCCGAATGCGTTTGGATTTGTTGTTGGTACGACTTCATTTTTCATTCCTTTCGGAGCAGCGGTTGATGTGGATGCAGAGAAGGCCAAAATTCAAAAGGAAGTGGATCATTTGAATGGCTTCCTTAAAAGTGTTCGCGGCAAGCTGTCCAATGAACGGTTTGTTCAAAATGCACCAGACAATGTGGTAAGCATGGAACGTAAAAAGGAGTCTGATGCTTTAGCGAAACTGCAGGTATTGGAGACTAAATTGGTAGAATTGGGTTGATGCCGAACACCAGAGAGGTGGAGTTGTTTGTTTAGCATGTGGAATCCATTCAAGTCTGACCCGCGGAAACGACTTCAAAAAAAACATGCCGCCCTTCTTGCAGAATCTCATCGTATGAGTACGATTGATCGATCACGTTCTGATGCATTGGTAGCGGAAGCATTAGCGGTAGAGGAAGAGCTTATGAATCTTCAAGAAAAGAACCAATGAGCGACTCCAAAACGATTGCAATTGTCGGTGATTCGAAAGGAATCGGAGCCGCACTTCGAGAACAGCTTCTGGCTGCAGGACATCGTGTCATTGGGGTTTCGCGCTCAGGTGTGCAACGCGAAGGGGCTGGCACGGCTGATTATCAAAGTCTGGTGTTTGACGCAGTGACCCATCCGTGTGATTTAAGTGGTTTTGCAGAGCACCTCGATGGTTTGGTCTACTGTCCAGGAACCATCCGATTGAAGCCATTGAAAGGATTGAAAAAGGATGTTGCTCTTGAAGATTGGAATGTCAACGCTTGGGGAGCAGCCCAGACCCTTCAAACGAACTTCCCGCTTTTGCAAAAGTCTAAACAGGCTTCAGTTGTGCTTTTTAGCACTGTCGCAGTGCAAACGGGGATGCCATTTCATGCGAGCATTGCTATGGCGAAAGGAGCTGTGGAAGGCCTCACTCGCTCGCTTGCGGCAGAGTGGTCTCCCAAAATACGAGTCAATGCCATCGCCCCTTCCTTGACAGATACGCCGCTGGCGAGTGGATTGCTCGGAAGCGATGCGAAAAAAGAAGCTTCCTCTGCAAGGCATCCATTGAACCGTGTGGGATCAGCTGATGAAATTGCATCGCTGGCCGCCTGGCTTCTAGGCGATGGCGCAAGTTTCACCACAGGCCAGGTGTTTCAGGCGGACGGTGGAATGAGTGGCATCCGGAAATAATCAATTCAAATGAAAACGCTCAATGACCTCGACTTGGAATTGATGCCACGCAGAAAGCGGGGGCGGTTGGTCAATAGTCTGAGTGGGTTTAAAAGTGCGAACGTGATAGGCACAACAAATGGGTCAGGTGTCCACAATCTCAGCATCGTGAGTTCGGCGGTGCATTTGGGTTCGGACCCAGCCTTGATTGGTGTTGTTTTTCGTCCGCCATCCGATCGAGAGCACGGCAGTCATACATATTGGAACATCCGGGAAACAGGTGTATTCACCATGAACCATGTTGGCCAAGATTGGTACAAACGCGCGCATCAGGCCAGTGCGCGTTATCCTGACGAGACAAATGAATTTGACGAACTTGGACTTACACCCATTCACCGATGTGGTTTTGAAGCACCAGCGGTAGAGGAGGCACCGGTTCGGTTGGGCCTTGAACGGGTGGATGAATGGAAAATTCCGCAGAATGAATGCCGCTTTGTTGTTGGTCAAATTCGCTGGGTAGAATTTCCAGAGAGTTCCTGGTCTAAGGACGGATACTTGGACTTGGAAGGTCTGGGTGTCGTTGCCTTGAGTTCCCTGGATGGCTACCACGTCACCCAAAAACTCAGCCGGCTCGCCTATGCCAAAACATCTCAAAAAGACCCCGATTCTGAACCGGATTTTTTGAAGGGATGGGAAGATGCTTGAAACTGCATTTTCTGAAGGATTTTCATCGAAATTAGCATCATGGGTTCAAATGCAATGAATGAAGCAAATCACACGTCGTCAGGACTGGGCAATGCCGCACCTGAACGAACGCTGCTCCATCATGAAATCATCGCAGAAAATCCAAACGCGCCATGGTTGGTATTCATTCACGGAGCGGGAGGAAGCATCCGAACGTGGAAATTCCAGATTGAGGCATTTGCTCCGCATTACCGCCTCTTGCTCATCGATTTGAGGGATCACGGATACAGCAAAGAGATCATGCCGGCATTCCCCGCCTATGATTTTGACATTGTTGCCAAAGATATTTTGGCTGTAATCGATCACTTGGAGATTAAAAAGGCTCATTTTATGAGCCTCAGCATCGGCAGTGTCATCCTGCAAAAAATAGACATCGAGAGGCCTGTTTTGGTCGATCGAATGATCATGGCAGGGGCCATTTTTGATGGCAGTCGTTTGATGCACTGGTTTGTCCACTCTGGAAAATTGTTGTCGCACGTTTTGCCTTATCGCGCCCTGTACTGGCTGTTCAGTTTCATTGTTTTGCCGCGCAGAAATCACCGCTTAAGCCGCTATATTTTCAGGCGTCAGAGTAAAAAGCTTTCGACGCGGGAATACATGAAATGGATTCAGTTGTACAAGCCCTTCTTCAATTTGGCGCAAGAGTACATTCATCGGCCGGTCATGAAAAAAGGACTTCTCGTCATGGGAGGTCAAGATCATATCTTCCTGCGTGCAGCGAAAAGATTTGCGCATATTCAAAAAAACATGAGGCTTACAGTGATTGAAAATTGTGGTCACGTGTGCAGCATTGAAGCGCCTGACCTCTTCAATGATGTGGTCCTGAAGTTTTTAAAAGATCAGGATATTCCCGAGGCTATCAATGCCGAACCAGTCCCAATGAAGTGGTCTGAATTGAAGGAGTTGCAAAAAGGATAATTCCTGCGGATTGCGTGAACCTTGACGCCTTGTCAGGGTTAGTTTCTCATGCGCCGAAGTCAATTTCCACCTGACCGGACCTGTGTGGTCTGTGAAAAGCCTTTCTCGTGGAGAAAAAAGTGGGAGTCCTGCTGGGATGAGGTGCGTTATTGCTCAAAACGCTGCCGAGGCCAGAGGTCAACGAATGCCACCCAAACTCATGATTGAAAATTGGCGAAAACCCATACAGGGATTGCAAGAACTCAAACCGGCACAGGAGGTTCGTCTCATTTTGGGCGATCAATTGAATGCCCGACATTCCTGGTTTGCCAATGCACCTCATGACGATGTTGTGTATGTTTTGATGGAAATGAGGCAGGAAACAGATTATGCTCCACATCACATGCAAAAGGTGGTCGCCTTTTTCGGAGCGATGCGATTGTTTGCTTCTGAGCGCTTCACTGAGGGGCATCGAGTATTTTACCTGACGCTGGACGATTCGCATAACCAGCAGTCACTTTCAGCAAACCTCGATTGGGTGATGGGAGAAGTTGGAGCTAGAAAAGTGGGTTGGCAAATGCCGGATGAATTCCGATTGGACCAACAATTGAACGATTGGAGCGAAACTCTCCGAGCACGAGGAGTGAACTTTGAAGTTGTCGATACGGAGCATTTCTACACAAAACGTGATGAGCTCGCCTTGTTCTTTAAGGGAAAGAAGACCTACCGCCTTGAGAATTTTTATCGGTCCATGCGCAAGGAGCATGATGTACTCATGGCAACGACTGGCGATCCAGAGGGTGGAAGTTGGAATTATGACGCGTCCAATCGACAAAAGTTGCCCAAAGACCACATGCCCCCGATGCCATTGACATTGGAGCACAACGTCGAAGGCTTGGTGGACATGATTGTAGCTTCTGGGGCTAAGACTTCAGGGCGCATCGATGCGAAGAGGTTTGGCTGGCCGATCACACGGGCAGAGGGTTTGCAGGTGCTGGAATATTTCATCGATGAATTGTTGCCGCATTTTGGGGACTTTCAAGATGCTCTCACAACCAACAGTTGGAGCGTTTATCATTCGCGATTGAGCTTTGTGATGAATGCCAAGTTATTGTCTCCGGCAGAAGTGGTGAATGCTGTTGAGCAGGCTTATCATCGGGATACCAAGCGCGTTGATATCTCGCAAGCTGAAGGCTTTATCCGACAAATATTGGGTTGGAGGGAATACATGAGAGGGGTCTATTGGGCTCAAATGCCCGAGTATGAAACCTTGAATTTTTTCGACCACCAACGTCAGTTGCCAAGTTGGTTTTGGACGGGAAAAACGAAAATGGCTTGCGTTTCCCACGCCATCGATCAAACCATGGAGCATGCTTATGCGCACCACATTCAGCGTCTGATGGTGACGGGGAATTTTGCATTGTTGGCGGGCATTCATCCGGATGAGTTGGATGCTTGGTACCTGGGAGTTTACATCGACGCCTTGCAGTGGGTAGAGATCACGAATACCAGAGGAATGAGTCAATTTGCTGACGGTGGAATCGTGGGGTCCAAGCCGTACGTGAGCAGTGCCCAGTACTTGAAAAAGATGGGGCACTATTGCAAAGGCTGTCACTATGACCCCAATGAAAAAGTGGGTGAAAAGGCTTGTCCGTTTAACGCCTTGTATTGGGATTTTTATGAGCGTCACCGTGAAAAGCTTGAGCGCAATCCACGCATCGGGATGGCGTATCGAACGTGGGATCGAATGGATCCAGAGAAGCAGCGCGCTCTGCTCGATACAGCTGCTATGAATTTAAATCGAATGGAAGAATTATGAAGCGGGCTTTGTATTGGTTTAGAGAAGATTTGCGGTTGCTCGACAATCCTGCTCTTACAGCGATGGTTGAACAGGCCGACGAGGCAATCTTTGCTTTTGTGATACCGAACAGTGACCAATGGAGTCGAAGTGAGGATCGAATGGGACTCCATCGGAGCCGTTTTATGATGGAAAGTCTGATGGACTTGGATCGGGATTTGCAGGAAAGAGGCAACCAATTGATGTTGCTCCACGGCAACCCAGCTGAGTCCATTGTAAAAACGGCCAAGCAGTGGGAGTGCGAGGCGGTTTTTTCTCAGTCATGCCACACAGAAGAGGAGCTCCAGTCTACGAAGGATGTGGCGGTGTTGATTCCGCATCATACGGTTGAGGGTGTGACACTCATTCATCCCGATGACCTGCCTTTTTCGGTAGAAGATTTACCGGAAATTTTCTCCCGTTTCCGAAACAAAGTAGAAAAGCGTGGGCTTGACATCCGCGAAGAGCTGCCCATTCCTCATTTGCCACCACCACCGGCGGGTGTGTCAAGGTCACCAATCACGCTTGAATTGCCGGAGCGTTTGGTGGGTTTGCCCGATAACACCATGTCATTCACCGGAGGAGCGAAAGACGGATGGGAGCGTCTGCAGCATTATTTTTGGGGGTCTCAATCCTTGAGTGAATACAAGCAGACTAGGAACGGAATGCTTGGATGGGATTATTCCAGTAAGTTCAGCCCATGGTTGGCTTGGGGCTGCCTAAGTGCGCGCTCCATTTATTACGCCATCCGACGCTACGAAGAAGATGAAGGAGCCAACGATAGCACGTATTGGTTGATTTTTGAATTGCTTTGGCGGGATTACTTTCGATTTGTTTCCATGCAGCATGGCAAGCAGATTTGGCGAGCCACGGGTCTGAAAGAGGCTCCTCGCAATCCTGTTTCACACCACCCACTTCAATGGAAGGCCTGGTGCACGGGCAACACGCGCAGTGCTTTTGTCAATGCCAATATGCACGAATTGCGACTCACGGGCTTCATGTCCAATCGCGGTCGTCAAAATGTGGCTTCTTATGCTGTCCACGATCTCGGATTGGATTGGCGCGCGTGCGCAGCTTGGTTCGAGCATTGGCTCATCGACTATGATCCGTGCAGCAATACGGGCAATTGGCTCTATGTCTCAGGCATAGGCAACGATCCGCGGCCTCAGCGCAAATTTGATGTGGATTGGCAGGCAGAACGCTACGATCCGATGGGCGCATTTCAATCTCACTGGAACCGGTTAGGCGAGGTTTTTCCGCTCGACCCAAACAAAGTGCCATGATGCATTGGAACGTCACATACAACGATCCCAATCGATGGAACGCAGTTCTTGCGGTTTCCGGTCCGAAATGGCCTTGGTGGGATGGCATTCTTCAATCGCTGAAAGGCAACCCTTTGGGCTCGCCAAAGATGGATTTGGTCGGGCTTGATGGATTGCAGGAACTGCAAGCCCTGCGAGATGAACTAACGCATCGCACACCAGTGAATTTTTTGCGCACCACAGGAGGAATCGTCGCGTTTACAAAAGTCCGCTTAGAAGTCTATGCCATTCCAATCAAGCGTCAAGAGTTGTTGCACTTGAAAAGTGACCGGTCAACAGAAGGTGCAGACCGCAGCCTGCTCATGCTTTCCTTCGCCAGGCATGGAAATGAGGTGAAGTTGACGATGGAAGGCCCATCATCGGCATCGCTTCGAATGGAAAAATGGCTGAATCACAGCCTCGCTACTTAGGCAACGGCGGTCAGTATTTGGTCCAATTGGCAGGGCATCCTTGGCCGCTTTCCTGAACATGACAGAGTGCATCGGCCATTCTCAAGGCCTCATCAACGCTGCGTCCAAGTGTGAAAAAATTCACCAATTGATGCTGGACCATTCCGTTTTTATCGATGAGAAAGGACCCGCGTAAAGCAGTCATTTCAGAGTCGCAGGTGAGCAAACCTTCTTCAGAATATTCGTAGTCACCGCTTATGACATCGTAATTGGTTGCGATGGTTTTGTTGGCGTCGCTTACAATTGGAAATGTAACTCCCTCAATCCCGCCCTGGTTCTGTGGCACACGCGCTGCTGCCGCATGCGAATCTGCGGTGTCTGTGGAGCAAGCGATGACGGCAGTGTTCCGCGCTTCAAATTCGCTCAATTGTTCTTGAAACGCCACCAACTCACTTTGGCACAGCGAGGTAAAGTCTTTGGGGTAGAAAATGAGCAAAACGTTTTGCTTTCCCTTGTAAGATTCGAGTGAGAAGTTCCGGACAATTTTTCCATCAACGTAAGCATTGGTTGAAAAATGAGGGGCAGTTTTACCTACGAGCATGGCGATGTTATTGAGAATTTGTAATGCAAAGTTAACGGCTTCTTCACTTTGCAACACCTTAAAAAAGTATATTTGAGGGTGACTAAAAACCCCGTGCATTCCGATCGTTTGATCAACCGTGAACTCAGCTGGCTGGCGTTCAATCACCGCGTGCTGCAGGAGGCTGTGCGACAGGACAATCCTTTGATTGAGCGTGTGCGTTTCCTGGGGATTTTCTCCAATAATATGGATGAATTTTTCAGAGTGCGTGTCGCAAACTTGCAACGCGCTTTGTTGGTGGATGAGTCCAGCACGACAACACTCGGCTTCGATGTTCAACAAACCTTGCAAGCGGTGACAACTCGCGTAGTTGAATTGCAAGGAGAATACAATCAGGCATACGAACGGGTGGAAAGCGCGTTGAAAGAAGAGGGGATAAAAATCTTAAACGAAGAACAATTCTCGGAGGAGCAGGAGGAGTTTGTGTCGAATTATTTCAAGCAACAGATCAGGCCGCACCTGGTGCCAATCATGATTACCGAGGACCGACCATTTCCAGATTTAAAGGATGGTGTTTTGTATTTTGTGGTGGGGCTTGAAACCCAGAATGGGTCGAAAACTGAGCGGGAGTATGCGTTGGTCCAAATCCCACCTCATCGTCCTCGATTCGTAATCTTGCCATCGCCTCAAGGCAACCGGTCGGTCGCTTTCGTGGATGATGTCATTCGAAAGGAGTTGCACAAGATTTTCCAACTTTTCCAGCCTGACCGATTGTATGCCCATGCAATCAAGGTGACCCGTGATGCCGAGATCGACATGGATGATGACCTTTCCATGTCATTGATGGACAAAATGGCTGACGGCGTGAGTCAGCGAAAGAATGGTGACTTTGTGCGAATGATTTACGATCGCGAAATGCCAGCTGCAATGCTGGACTTGGTCATGGAAAAGCTCGATCTTGGCGAAAGCGAAAATGTGATTTCAGGGACGCGTTACCACAATCGGAAGGACTTGATGAAATTCCCCGATTTTGGCCGAAGCGATTTGGTTTTTCCCAAGCAACAATCTCGAAAACACAAGCAGTTTCAGGGGAAGAGTAGCATTCTAAACCAGGTGGTGAAGCGGGATGTACTCTTGCATTATCCGTATCACAATTTTGGCCAGGTCGTGGATGCATTGCGCGAAGCAGCGATCGATCCGGCCGTGGAACGAATTTGCATCAATCTCTACCGCGTCGCGCACAATTCTAAAATCATAAATGCTCTGATCAATGCCGCATACAATGGTAAGAGTGTGCAGGTTGTAATCGAGTTGGCTGCGAGGTTTGATGAGCGGCACAACATCAAGATTTCCAATGTGCTTCAAGAGGCGGGAATCCAAGTGGAGTTTGGGGTCACAGGGCTCAAAGTGCATTCAAAAATGTTTCTCATCGAGCGTCGGGTAAACGGCCAACTTCAGCGAATCGGCTACATTGGAACAGGGAATTTTCACGAGGAGATGGCGAGGGTTTTTAGTGATTTCGGTTTGTTTACCGCCAATGGAGAACTTACAAATGAGGTCGCAAAGCTCTTCAGTTTTTTTTCAAACAACTACGAACGGCCTGACTTTGAGCGTTTGGTTGTAAGTCCATATCAGACGCGAAGCACCTTTTTGCAATTGCTAGAAGTTGAAACGAAGTACGCCCTTGCCGGGCTTCCGGCTCGTGTGATTTTGAAACTAAACAATCTCGTCGATGCAGAGATGATTGAGGCGTTGTACGCCGCGAGTGGAAAGGGAGTACGCATTGATTTGATTGTTCGTGGAATTTGCTCCTTGATTCCCGGGGTCAAAGGGATGAGCGAAAATATCCAGGTGCGCAGCCTTCTCGGACGTTATCTCGAACATGCGCGAGTCCTTTATTTTCAAAATAATGGTTCGCCCAAATACTTTTTAAGTTCAGCAGATTGGATGAAGCGTAACTTGGATCATCGGGTCGAAGTGAGCGTGCCAATTGAAGACATCCAACTGCAGTCCACGCTTGCTGAGTTCTTGGACCGTCAACTCAAGGACAATGTGCATGCTCGAAAAGTGGACGTTAAGTTCTCAAATGCATTCATTGAGCCTAAGAAAGGGGCGAAGTCGGTAGACGCGTCTGAGTTGACCCATCAGAATTATACGGAATCTCGCAACTAAATTGATTTCTGAGTTAATTTTATAGCCCATGCGTTACGCTGCTATTGACATAGGATCCAACGCGATTCGCCTCTTAATTAAGGACATCGACGAATCCAACGCGGATGATCTTCAGCCGGAGAGGATCGCATATTACCGCGTACCATTGCGGCTCGGAGGCGATGTGTTTGAGCGCGGAAAGTTATCAAAGGCCAAGACCAAAAGCTTGGTAAAAGTGATGGTGGCTTTTAGAAATTTAATTGATGTGCAGGAGGTTGCGGCATGTTGGGCGGTCGCCACTAGCGCTCTGCGGAGCGCAAGGAACCGAGATGAGGTGATTGAGGCTGTTCTAAGTAAGACGGGCATTGAGATTGTGTGCCTCAGTGGTGAAGAGGAAGCAGGATTGATCTTTCAGAATTTCGATGATGCGGGACGCAAGTTCAACAGAGATTTGCTTTGCATTGATGTTGGAGGCGGCAGCACGGAGCTGTCGATTGTGCGTGAAAATGAACGCATAGCACTCAAAAGTTTTAAGCTCGGTACAGTGCGTATGCTGAAAGGCACGACTCCGGAAGGAGAATGGATGCGCATTCAAGAGTTCTTACGCCAACACCGTGGTGATAAACCTTGGTTAGCCATTGGAACAGGTGGAAACATAAACCGTTACCATCGCATAGCTCGATTAGAAAAGGACGCAAACCTGCCCGCTTCAGCTATTTTATCCATCAAAGAGCAGCTAGAACAGGTTCCGCTTTCTGAGCGATCAGCAGCGTTTGGATTGAAGCGCAACCGCGCAGACGTTATTGTCCCAGCAGGAGAGATCTACCTGAAAATACTGGAAATGGCAGATACGGACTTCATCTGGGTCCCCAAAGTTGGATTGGCCGACGGGGTCATTTTAAGCATGTGGCGCAAGCACGTCAAGTGATGAGTGAATTGCTGCGCCAGTGCTTATTTTAAATTCTCGTTCAAGAACTTATCGACTTCAAAATAGCGCTTGGGCTTGAGCACGATTTTCGAGTCTTTATCGAGCAAAAAGTAAGAGGGAGTTGCTGTGACCTTATAGTCTCCGACAACTGGGCTATTCCAAGCTTGCAATTGGCTCACATTTGGCCAGGTCATGCCGTTGTCTGAAATCGCCTTTTCCCATGTGGCTCTAACCTGGTCGAGACTGACTCCGATCACTTCGAATCCTTTGTAACCATGCTTGGCATACATCGGTCCGATGTTTGGCATTTCTTGTTCGCACTTGTGACACCATGATGCCCAGAACATGATGAGCGTGTATTCGTTTTGCTTTGCCGTTTCATAGAGGTCCAACGTTCCTCCATCCCATTTGTCGATTTGGAAATTGGGCGGTGTCTTTCCTACTTGCAGATTGATGATTCCTTGTGCTCGAAGTCGAATGGCGTCGCTCAAGTCAGCACCACAGTCTTCATCGAAAATGTAGTTGTCCAGTATGTATTGGCAAATGGTCTCTTTCCCGGTGTTGTAGAACCCATCAAGCATGGAGTACAAAACACTTTCCAACGCCACAGGATTGGGTTCAAAGTGTGCCTTCACCAAATCGATGCAAGCGAGGAAACCACTGTCTGTGCCTCCGCTAAAAGCACGCATCATTTTCTGGATGCGATCGCTCAAAGCCATGGATCGCACAGCGCTGTTGTCAAGTGGGTCGATGTCTTCGAAAAAACGACCCTGAAGACTCGGGTACTTGGGGTTTTTCCAGCCCAACCACTTGGCAAAGTAAGTGCCTGGATTTGCATCCATCATGGCGTGCTGTTCATCGGAAAACTCATCCTCCTTGGCCTTGATCTGCCCTTCAATCCGACTGCGAAATGCTCCCGCATCTTTGATGCCTTGTCGGAGTTTGCGAATCGCTTGGTCGTGCTGTGTTTGTTTTGTTTGATAGGCAAACCATGCTGTATTCTCAACGGAGGCTGCGGCACTTTTGGTGGCGCTCAATCGGCTCGATTTGAACTCGATGTACAATTCCGGTTCATCTGGATTGATGATGATGTCTGTAGCATTGGTCTCTCCGTTGTAACTGATTTTAAAAAATCCACGGCCCAATTCCAATTCGCCAAAATCAAAGGAGCGATTGACGAGCTTGGTCCGTGCAATTTCTGAGGTATTTCGACTTTCGCTTTCGTAAAGGATGACGTCGCCAGAAACGCTCGATGTCATGGTGCCGTGCACGCGGACCAAACCGACTTTGTCGCCACGGTTTTGATCATTTGTCCCATCCTTATAGAGGGAAGAGACTTGAGCCGTTTGTGGTGCTGCTTCTGCGCTCGCATTTACGGTTTCGGTTGTGTTGGAAGCGGAAGAGCCTGCAGAAGAATCTGCATTGCAAGCTACCATAATCCAAGAGGCGAAGAGTAAAGTACTGAGGGTCGTCATTTTCATAAGGACTTCGGTTTGTTGCAAATTTAACAACGGAAGCGGTTCAAAACGAGGGGGATTTAATTTGTTGGCTTATCTTTCCTTCTATTACTTATTGAATTCGAAATGGATACTGGAACAGCACATGCTTTGCTCGGACTTTCTGAGCCCATTGTACAGGAAAATGCGATGGAACGCCTGGATGCGGAAGCTTTTGCGGTTCGCGACCATTTTATGCGGCAGCCGGTCGTTCCAGCGCTTTTTAGATCCCGGGTCAATCGCCTAGTTCAGCTGAGCGATGTGGCACGTGTGCTCAACGTTGAGCCACTAGGGGCGCCTGTAGAGCTTCCAATACTTTTGCCATCCGGTTCTAACTTTGTCTTGCTGGTCCGAAATCACGTGGAAAACATACGCCGATTGCGCACCTCCATGGCTGGCACTTTAGATCCAGATATTTTGGTTCGCTTTGGCAATGCAATGTGCAATTTGCAGATTCGTTACATGGAAGATTTTTTAGCACTTTCCATGGATTCGGCAAACCTCGACCTCAAATTGGATCCTATACCTGCACGCGATGAGGTGGATTGGCAGACACTTCTCGCCTCCATTGAGGGGAGCACGAAAGAGGCGCAACTTGTGATCGTGAAGGAGCGCCGACGAATGGCTCAAATTTTGGAACGCGAGCCCTCCTGATTTTCACTCCCGGCCCAAAGCAACAATCGGGTCTAGTTTTGCAGCTTGGCGTGCTGGATAATACCCACTCGCAATGCTGGTGAGGAGGCTGAGTACGACACCCGCTATCATCCAACCTATAGGCAGGACAAAAGGGGTGTTCATGAAGTAGGCAATCCCATTTCCTGCAGCCAGTCCGAGAATGATGCCTACAGCGCCTCCCAGTTGCCCAATGATGATGACTTCAATCAAGAATTGCGCCCGGATTGCATTCGGAGTCGCCCCCAACGCCTTTCGGGTCCCAATTTCTCGGGTGCGTTCAGAAACACTTACAAGCATGATGTTCATGAGCCCTATTCCAGCTCCAAATAGTGTGATGATGCCAATGATGGCGGCCACCATCATTGG
>CAJQMI010000102.1 GCA_905479395.1 uncultured Flavobacteriales bacterium | reverse complement strand
TTGTGGTCCTGGCTCACCGTCCATGCCGGGTTCTCCTTGTGGTCCTGGCTCACCGTCCATGCCGGGTTCTCCTTGTGGTCCTGGCTCACCGTCAAGTCCTGGCTCACCAGTAAGACTTGCTAGAAAGTCTTCGATGGTTCCTGTATTTCCATTTTCTAACCAAAGCTCAAAGGCGCTTAGCCCATCTGCGAAACCAAGTTCCACAGAATCGATCAGTATTCCACTGTTGCTCAACAAGTACAATGTATCCCCAAGGTATTCTAAATTCAGGCTAAGAGAGTCCGCTTCAGCGGTAAATTCTTCTTGGAATAACGTTAGCAGGAAAAGGAAATCTGGCGTATTGATCGATCCATTGCAGTCAACGTCAGGGTTGTAAGGAAGTCCATTGCACGAATTCGCAGTCAGTGCCTGTGCGTGGATTTCCGAAATGGTCGAAAATGAAACCATACCACATATCAAAAGAGTAAGGTGCAGTGGCTTCAATAATATCGTTCTCACGTTGCGCATTCGTGGAGGGTATTTGGTTTTTCTAAAGGTACTAAAATAAACGCAAGTCTTTGATTCGACGTTATTTTAAGCTTGTTTGTCGACTAATGACGGGCTTCAGTTTTGAGTGGAGCACGTTCAACGGCTCGCAATCGCTCGCAATCGCGCGTTCTCTCTGATGTTCAACCAAAACAAATTGATGTCCCCAATGTGCCAATTATCGCGCTGCAATTGTCTGCCAAACGGAACATCTGGTTCCCCGAGGCTTAAAATGCCTTGTTCTATGCAAGCTTCAAGTGATTGCTCATGAGCAAATTTCATTTTTGAGAGCACGACTCCAGCATGATCTTCTTGCTGATTGCATGGTGCAGTATCACTCCAATGGACCGGATGCGTGCAAATTGGGGTTTCATTTTTGTAGCCCAACCATGGTGGTTTGTAAGATCCTCCGTAAGTCATCCATGAACATACGCAGCCAACTTGCGCAGGATAACTGCACGGGGGAATGGATTTGAAATCTGATGCATACAAGTCAAAACCAGGACCATACGCGGCGACTAGTTGTTTTTGGAGTGGTTGGTCGTCAAAAAATTCTTGGAGCAACCACCTGAGGTGCCAGCTGCCCTGACTGTGACCGGCTAAGATTATTTTACGACCGTCATTCCAATGCGTCAAATAATGTTGAAATGCGGCCTTTACATCGGCATAGGCCAACTCTAGTGCTTCATAGCTCGTGCTGTCTTGCCAAGAGAAAACACCAATGTGCGCCTGACGGTAGCGCGGCGCATAAAGTTTCCCACCCATTTGAAAGGCACTGGCCTGCAACCTCATGGGATAGTTGTCTGTGATGTCGTTGATGTCTTCATCATCCAAAGATGCGTTCCACCATTTGCCTTCAAAATATTGCGTAGGATAGACAAAGAATACGTCAATCGGAAGCTCATTTTCGCTGTAAACTTTTGCAGAATCCGGAAGTCTTTTTGGAACTTCATCTGCAAGATCTCCGCGGCCTGGCAACGCTGCCCAATCCTGGGAATCAGTGTATTCCGGTGCCCGGTGTTCATTCCAAACGAGTTCGTCTGGTGTTTGAAGTGCTTCGTTGCATGCTCCAAGCGAGAGGCTTATAGCCAAAATACCGAAGCCTGGGTATGCGTGTAAAAGTTTCTTCATCTTGAAGCAACAAAGATGCGAAACTAGATGTTTTCTTTGCGAAGACTACATTGCTTCTTTTGAAAAAGCCATTTCCATGAATTACCGCCTGTTTCCTTTTCTCAGTGCTCTGTTGATTGCTTCAACCACAATTGCGCAGAGCGAATCTCCTGCCATTTACGATCCAGCGATCGCTTTGGATCCATTTGAAATTCGGTTGAAGTTCGAAAATTCTGTTCCTCTTGAAGAAGAGCAGGCAGTGTTGCGGGAACAATCAGAGTGGAATGCTTGGTCCTCCGAGCATCCATCGTGGCGATCTGTTATGAACGCTTCCACCCGTCTCCCGCACCGTGCTTTCGGACCTGCGTTGGAAGTACCAGGCAATAACCTTACAGAAAAAGCTGCAAGTTTTGTTGCGAATGACTTGGCAGCATTTGGCATTGAATTCGACGGAGAATGGACAATTCAAAACTCCACAGGAAGGCACCAATGGGCATTCGCGAACCAATCGATTGAAGGCATTCGCGTTGAGGGTGGAAATATCATTACCAAGTGGTGGAATGATCAATTGGTGATGTGGGGAGCAGATTGGTTCCGAGATGTTGAGATTCCGACAGGGGAACAATTGTCGCTCATGGCCATTGAGGAAGCTGCTTCCGCTGGATTGGAGCTCGATGAATGGAGCGCGCCTCAGTTGGACATCGTCCGCTTGGTTGCTTTGCCTGGTGTTCAAGGCACTCAAGAGTGGCATTTGGTTCAAACGATATTCATCAATGGCCGGGTGGGAGCAATTCCAAGGAGATATGAGACTTGGGTCGATGTTCACAGCGGAGAGGTCTTGATGCGTCAGAACCGTGTTGTCCACATTGATGGGAGGGTAAGCATGCCCGCTTCCGATTCCAAGCCTGAGCGAGTGGTCAAGAGGATGGGGCTGGACAGTCCTGCTGAAGCCATGGTCATCAGTGGTGTAATCAAATCCACAATCAATGAAATGTACCCGTACGAAGCATCGATTGAAATGCCGCTGCCGATGTTGTTTTTGCCAATCCCCGGAGGATCGGTCACCACAGACATTGATGGCAGTTTCATCAGCACTGCATCGGGCTCAGAATTCACGGTTGTGGACCTTTCTGGTTCTTGGAGTACGGTATACACCGGAGGGAATACACCGCAAGTGGGTGTCCAATTTGAGGATGGTTACAACGACGTGAACTTGGATGCACTGGGCAATGTCAAGGAACGCTCTGCATATCGATCGGTTACGCTTATTCACGAGCATATGAAGTCGTACATGCCCAATTTCAATGGCTTGGACTTTTCATTGACCACCAACATTGATGTGGAGGGGGAGTGCAACGCTTTCTATGATGGAATAAGTGTCAACTTCTACGACACGGGTGGAGGTTGCAATCCAACATCTTTGATTGCAGATGTGGTTTGGCACGAATACGGACATGGCATCAACGATTACTATTACAATTCGCTTGGAGCTGGATTCAACAATGGCGCAATGAATGAGGGCTACGCTGATTTATGGGCAATGAGCCTTGGGGACATCGCAGAAATCGGAAAAGGCTTTTACACGGACAACGAAGATGGAATTCGTAAATATGATGCTGATCCCAAGGTGTATCCGGAAGATTTGGTGGGCGAAGTTCACGCTGACGGCGAGATAATTTGCGGTGCTTGGTATGACACGCATTTGCTCATGGGAGGTGATTGGGATGCAACGATGGAACTCTTTATCGATGCATACCCAGGGTTGCAAGCGACTGTTCAAAACGGAAATGAAGGCCAAGCATACACCGACGTTTTGATCGATGTGCTGCAGGCAGACGACGATGATGGTGATTTGTCGAACGGCACGCCCAACGCTGCAGCGATCGTCGAGGGGTTTGATCTTCATGGAATTTCAGTCTTTTCGTATGCAGAAATCGATCATTCCCCAGTGGAGTTTGCACCAGCTGAAGAGGTCTTGCTAATTGAGGCAGAGACGGAAATCGTATTTCCATACAACCTTTACTTCGATGCGGTGCGTCTCTGGTATCAGACGGAAGCGGGAGGTGAGTGGACGGAGTTAGAAATGGAGAATGAAGAAGGTTCTTCCACTTTCACGGCATCCATTCCTGCGCAAGAAGAGGGCAGCGTTGTGGCCTATTACATGGGCATAACGGATGACTTCGGTGGAATTGCTGCCGTCACGCCCTTCGCATCGGCCAATGCTCCGTATCCGAATCTCCCCAATTTTGTTCTTGTAGGAGTGGAACCTATCCTCGTGAATGATTCTGACGAATATTCAGATTTTGGAGGTTGGACCACAGGACTTCCTGGAGTTGATGATGCAACCACAGGTATTTGGGAGGAATCCATTCCTGTTGGCTCATATGCCGAGGTCAATGACCCCTCCACGATTGTAGCGCCAACAAGTGACCACACAATTGGTTTGGCGGGTTATGCATTTATTACGGGCTTAAATCCAGGCGTGAATGATGGCATCGGTGCAAATGATGTCGATGCTGGAAAGACCACCCTGGTTTCTCCAATCATTGACCTCGGCATATGAGCCAACAGGAATGGATTCCTCCCAAATACCTGTGGTTGCATCATCAACTCCAGGAAGTCCTGTGGTCCAACCTCC
>CAJQMI010000101.1 GCA_905479395.1 uncultured Flavobacteriales bacterium | reverse complement strand
CTTCCAATCATCCCCCTCTGATGGTTCTGATAGAACAACGTGGAAGTCAAAATTGGGGAATTCTGATGCAATCTTATTGAAGTCATCCAAATAGAAGAGCTCCCGCTTTGATCGCCCACCGTACCAGAATGTCACCTTGCGGTCTGTCTTTACAGTGTGAAACAGGTGGAAAAGATGAGAACGCATTGGTGCCATTCCAGCGCCTCCGCCAATATATACCATCTCAGAACCAGTTTCTTTGATGAAGAATTCACCATATGGCCCTGAAATTTCAACCTTATCACCGGGTTTTTGGGCAAACACAAAGGACGAGCAAACGCCAGGATTTACTTGCATCCATGCGTTTCGTGCTCGATCCCAAGGCGGGGTTGCCACACGGATGTTGAGCATGACGATGTTGCCCTCTGCCGGGTGATTGGCCATGGAGTAAGCGCGCACAATCGGCTCCTCATTGGTCATCTTCAAGTCCCATAATCCAAACTTATCCCACTCACTTTGGAATGTCTCTGGGTCTTTGTGATGTTCCGGGTGAGCCGTTACATCAATGTCCTTGAATTCAACAACCGTCTCTGGAACATCCACTTGAATGTATCCACCTGCTTCAAAGTCCAAAGATTCACCCTCAGGAAGCCGAACGACAAATTCCTTGATGAAAGAAGCGACGTTGTAGTTCGAGACCACTTCGCATTCCCACTTCTTGATCCCAAATACCTCTTCAGGCACCTGAATTTCCATGTCCTCTTTCACTTTGACTTGGCAACCGAGGCGCCAGTTATCAGCGATCTCCTTGCGGCTAAAGTGTGGCTCCTCCGTAGGCAAAATGCTTCCGCCACCTTCTGAAACCTGGCAACGGCATTGCACACATGTTCCACCTCCTCCGCAAGCAGACGGGAGGAAAAGCCCATTGTTTCCCAAAGTCGTCAGGACCGTGCTCCCACCATCAACTTCCAGCGTTTGCTCTCCGTTGATGATAATTTTTAATTTACCACTCGGAGATAGCTTCGCCTTTGCGAAAAGCAACAACCCTACGAGAATCAAGATTACCGCCAAAAAGAAAGCGATTGTCAGTACAATTGTAGTCGTCATCTCTATCAAATTTCAATGCCCATAAAACTCATGAACGCTATGCCCATGAGACCTGTGATGATGAACGTGATCCCCAGGCCTTTCAAAGGAGCTGGCACGTGTGAGTAGCGAATTTTCTCGCGAATAGCTGCGATGGCTACGATAGCCAACCACCACCCAACGCCAGAACCCAATCCGAAAACGGTTGCTTCGCCAATGCTCGGATACTGGCGATCTTGCATGAACAGAGCTCCACCCAAAATTGAACAGTTCACGGCGATCAACGGCAAGAAAATACCCAAAGCTCCGTAAAGCGCTGGGGCAAATTTTTCGACGATCATTTCGACCAATTGCACCATGGAAGCTATCACTGCTATGAACATGATGTAACTCAAGAAACTGAGATCCACAGTTGCGTATTCTGGGCTAATCCATTGCAAAGCTCCTTCCTTCAAAACGTAATTCTCAAGGAGGTAGTTGATGGGAACTGTAATTCCCAACACGAAAATAACGGCGAGTCCCAATCCATTGGCGGTTTTCACCGTCTTCGAGACAGCCAAATAAGAGCACATGCCCAAGAAGTAGGCAAAAATCATGTTCTCAATGAAGATGCCCTTCACAAAAATGCTGAGGTATTCCATTAGTTCTCTTCGATTAAAGATTGATTGCGACTGCGCTGGATCCAGATGATGATTCCCACCGTGATGAGTGCCATTGGAGGTAGAATCATGAGGTTGTTGTTTTCGTAGAAACCACCTTCACTCATGAACCACTCTGATGGCAAGAATTTAACCTGTCCCATTCCTGGCAGGGAAATCGCTCCGCTTCCAAAGACTTCGCGCACAATGGAGACGGCTAGAAGAATCCAGGCGTAACCCATCGCATTCCCGATGGCATCCAAAAATGATGGACCGGGCTTATTTCCCAATGCAAAGGCTTCCAATCGCCCCATGATGATGCAATTGGTGATGATGAGCCCTACAAAGACCGAAAGCTTTTCTGAAATGTCCGGTTGAAAGGCCTTCAATACTTGGTCCACGATGATAACCAAAGAGGCGACCACAACCAGTTGAACGATGATTCTAATGCGATCCGGAATCAAGTTTCGGAGCAAAGAAACAATCACGTTTCCGCCGATCATCACAAACAACACAGACAAGCTCATGATGACGGCTTGTTGCAATTGCACAGTGATGGCCAATGCTGAACAAATCCCCAACACCTGAACAGTGATTGGGTTTGAATCGTCAAGTGGGTCCGAGAGGAGCCGGCGATTCTTTTTGGAAAACAGCGACTCCTTTTTGGGCGCTGCTGCTGTATCGGTACTCATCGTTGCGCTCGTGTTTCTGATTCAAAATAACGGTAGTACACCTTCAAAGTTCGGTTGATCATCTCATCCACTCCCTTCGATGTGATCGTACCACCGGTGATGCCGTCTACGCTGTATTCATCCGTCGTTGCACCTCCTTTGGTCACTGTGAACAAAGCAGCTGCGTTGGCGTTGAGCTTCTTGCCCTTGAATTTTTCGGTGAAAAACGTTTCCTTGATTTCTGCTCCAAGTCCAGGCGTTTCGGTCTTGTGATCAAAGTTGGCGCCATAAATGGTCGTCTTATCCTCTTCCAGTGCAACGTAGCCCCAAATAGGCCCCCAAAGCCCTGAGCCTACCATTGGGATAACATAAAGGCTTGCACCGTCCTTTGCGCAGCGGAAAAGCGGAAATCGCAAATCATCTTCGGAGAGTGCGGCCATAAGTGCAGCTTCGTCACCATCGGCTGCTTTCACCGCTGATTTTACGCTGGCGCGGTAATCTTTCTTCACATCAATACCGAAAGGATCTGCTTTGTCTTTTGGGTCAACTGCTGAAGATGTTGCCAACAATTCACGTCCGCCCATGTCAATGGCGACCCGCTCTACCACATAATCAGCAAATAATTTGCTCGCATTGGTTCGATTGGCATCGATGCCAATCGCTCCTAGAATGTCCATCATCTTCTTGTCAGCCGCATTTGCGTTCTGACGCTCTTTCAATGAAAGAGAGGTGTAAGCGAGCGAAGTTCCTACGACCACCACCATGATGATGGAGAATAGAAACGTGTAGCCTGTGCTGTTTTTATCAATTGCCATGATCTTCAGGTTAAGCAGTTGCACGTTGAGACAACGAGAGTTGCATGCGTTTTTCACGCTTGCTCACATTGGCTTGAATCACGTAGTGGTCAATCAAAGGGGCCATCACGTTCATAAAGAGTATTGCCATCATAACACCCTCCGGGTAGGCAGGGTTAAAGACACGAATCATGATCGACAAGAACCCTCCGAAGAATCCATAAACCCATTTTCCACGTTCAGTTTGTGCCGCGCTCACAGGATCGGTTGCCATGAATACCATGCCAAACATGAAACCTCCCATAACCACTTGGTGAATCGCAGGAATGGTCATGTAGGCATTGAGACCCATGGCATTGAAAATAGCTCCCATCGCCAGACCTCCAACGAGGAAAGAAGACATCACTTTCCAACTTCCAATCCCCGTCCAAATCAACAATGCAGCCCCAATTAAAATGGCCAATGCAGAGGTCTCTCCAACCGATCCTGGTATCAATCCAAAAAACGAATTCGTCAGACTGAACATACCGTCCGCTGCAAACATGTCCATAACACCCATGACTGCAGGTTCTGTGGGCGCCTTCCCTACGGTAGATGCCAATTGTCCCAGAGCCGTGGCTCCTGTGTAACCGTCTACAAGCAATCCTCCTGCTTTTGAGGTGGCTACTTCATGGATCCAAATTTCACCAGACAGTTGCTTGGGGTATGCAAAAAACAAAAATGCACGAGCCGTAAGAGCGACGTTCAAAATATTCATTCCGGTACCGCCAAATACTTCCTTGGCAATGATCACTGCAAAAGCCACAGCAAGCGCAAGCATCCACAACGGAACATCAACTGGCATGATCAGCGGAATCAACATCCCTGAAACGAGATAACCTTCATTGATGCTATGACCGCGCATTCCGGCAAAGAGGAATTCAATGCCCAATCCCACGCCATAGCTAACCACGACTAGAGGCAGGACCTTGATGGCTCCAATCAACATTTTATCGAAAAACGCCATCATCAGCGGGTCAGCAACACTGACTTCACCGATGGAGAGCATGTATTGGTGGCCTTGGTTCCAAGTGCCAAAAAGAAGCGCCGGAATCAACGCGACAATAACCAAAAACATGGTCCGCTTCAAGTCCACTCCATCCCGAATTTGCACACCCTTTTTGGTGGTGTGTCCCGGTGTGAAGGCAAACGTCTCGAGCGAATCGTACACGACCCAAAAACGGCTCAATTTTCCTCCCTCCTCGAAGTGGGGGCGAATTGAGTCCAACATGTTATGCAATGCTTTCATAATCCCAGGTTATCCAAGTTCTTTCTTCAAATTGTCCAATCCATCACGCACAATATCCTGAACGTCAATTTTCGATGTACACGCATATTCACACAAGGCAAAGTCCTCAGGTGCCACTTCGTAGATCCCCAATTTCTCCATGGCGTCAATGTCATTGGCCATGATGCTCTTGATCAATTGGACAGGATAGATGTCAAACGGGAAAACAGGTTCGTACTGCCCTGTCACCACAAAGGCGCGTTCTTCCCCCCCTGTGTTTGTATCCATCACAAACTCCTTGGATTTCGGAAGCAACCACGTTGGGTACGACTTGGACAATGAAAACTTATCGAGGCCCGGGCTGAGCCAACCTGCAGTGAGCAGGAATTTCGGTTCGCTTCCTTCAGGCAGCAGGGTGATTTGGTGATCCAAACCTCCCAAATAACCATCGGATGCAGCATGGGTTCCTGTCAATGGATTCCCAGAAATCACACGAACGGAATCTCCTTGAAGTCCATTTGTCAATGAGGCCAATTCACAGCCGATGTGTGTTTGGTAGTAACGTGGAGCAGGATGCTCAGAACCGGTTGCTGCTACCGTTCTTTTGGCAGTGTATTTTCCGGATGTGAGGGTCTCACCCAAGTTGGCCACGTCCTCAGCATGCATTGTCCAAACGATCTCACCTTTGTTCACGGGGAGCGTGTGATGGATTTGCACTCCGACATTCCCAGCAGGATGTGGACCTTCAAATTCTGTGATTTCTACTTTGTTCAAACCTGCGTATGCCGTTTGACCAGGACACGTTCCAAGATGAATCGCGTCGCCTCCAACTAAAGCGCTGAGGGCAAGAATTCCAGCTTGGAAAGAATCCATGCGTCCTTGGAGCACGATTTCCATGTCGGGCGCCAAAGGCGACGAGTCGAATCCACTGACATGAATGCTGCGAGGAGCATCCGTGGGAGTGGCCACATCGGCAAATGGTCTCTGACCAACGAATGGGAACATGCCATGACTAAGCATCGCTTCGCGAATTGCATCAGACGAAGCAGAGGCAACGTCTATTTTCGCAAGCGCGACTGCTTCGCTTTTGGCATTTGATTCAACTACAACAGCTAATATTCGCCGTTTTTCACCCCTCACAATCGACTTTACCGTTCCGCTTGTTGGGCTCAAAAACTTCATCGCTGGAGTTTCTTTGCTGTGAAACAGTGGGCTTCCCGTCTGGACGGCAGCTCCTTCTTTCACTTCCAATTTCGGTGTGACACCGTGATAGTTGGGGGGTTGTACGGCGTAGGTCGCCGTAGACGCAGCAGCATCAACCGTTGTGGCTGGTCGGCCTTTCAACCGAATATCTGCTCCTTTTTTAATCCGAATTTTGCGGGACATCAGCACGCTAAGGTTTACTTTTCGGGGCGCAAAGTTAGGCCTCGGTACCGAAGCCAACACCACTTTCGTGTAAATTTCTGCATCAATGGCCAACTTCCACCCAAGAACTAGCACCAATAGCCCTTCAAGGGCCACAGTTAGCAGCTTATTTCGGCTGGAACGAATCTACCTGTGCATAATCCTCGGATCAAGCAGCTTTTCACCCGCACTAATGGGTCAAGAAACGGCCTACCCCATTTCTTTTTCAGGGCCTGAAATTCGCACCGTAGAACTGCATCCGATTGGCGTGCCGACGGCAGCACCGTTTGCTCCCCTTCGAGGAGGTCGCTTGGAATTGGCTTTTGATGATTTCTCACCCAATCAAAGGAGGTTGGAATATCGTTGGAAGCACTGCACGTTCGATTGGTTTGACTCACCTGACTTGTCCTCATCTGACTACATCAGCGGATTTACCACCGGTAGTTTTGAAACCATCGATGCCAGCTTCAACACCAAAGCATCCTACATCCATTACAGATCAGCCTTCCCCAACGACCTGATGGAATTTACTTTGAGCGGCAATTACATCGTTGAAGTCTACGATGTCGACCTTCCAGATGAGGCCATCATTCAGAAGCGTTTCACGCTTTACGAAACAGAGGTAAGCATCGAGGCCAGAGCCCTCGAATCGACGGTTATTCGAGACAAGAGAACGCATCAAGAAATCGACTTCACTGTGAAACATGGCGACAGCAATTACCCCCTGTATGATGCTTATGATGCACTCCAGTGCGTCGTCTTGCAGAATGGTCGCTGGGAGTCCGCCGTCACAGGGCCTGACCCTCAATTCGTTCGCGGCAGTGAAGTGGTGTTCAATCCAACGAACGAACAATCCTTCGCTGGCGGCAATAGCTGGAGATTTGCCGACCTGAAGAGCACACAATTTGCAGCATTAGGCATTCAACGCATCGAAGAAGGCGCAGCATTATGGCACGTTTATCTGGAACAAGATGAACCGCGAACCTTTGCATTTCACCAAGCTCGCCAAGACATAGATGGCCAATTTAGAATCGCCAATGATCGACAAGAAAACACCACCGGAAGCGACTACCTCCAAGTTCACTTTAGCCTTAAAGCATTCGAACCTTTGGCAGGGCGTGATATTTATATTTTTGGGGGCATCTCTGGCTGGGATTTCAAGCCTACTCACCGACTCATTTGGAATGAGATCAGCCGGCAGTACGAAGCATCGCTCTTGCTCAAACAAGGCTACTACAATTACCTGTACCTCACGCGTGATTCCAAAGGCCTCGGAAAAAACGATTATGCTTCCCTCCAAGCCTATCCCGGGAACGTCTCCGACCTAGAAGGTTCGCATTCGCGAGCGGACAACGTATACCAAATCATCGCTTACTACTGGGACATCAGCGGCTATGATCGAGTTATTGGTTTCCAGCCAATCCGATACGGCGTCAATCCTTAAGCTCATTTGCCCCTAAATTTGCTCTGTGAAATCACTACGAATCCTCCTCACCGGCGGTTCCAGCGGAATTGGCGCTGCAACTGCAAAAGTCCTGACGGAAGCCGGACACCGGGTCTCCGTTCTTGCACGCAACACAGAATCACTTGAACGCGTAGCTCGCGCATGTCCCAGCGATCGAATTCGATATGAGAAAGTTGACGTCACTGACGAAGAAGCTGTGAAAAAGACTGTGCAGGCCGCCATCAACGAATGGGGTGGCATCGACGTCTGCATTCCAAATGCTGGCCTTGGCATTTTTGCCCCATTGAAAGACGCCTCACTCAGTGATTGGAAAACCATGGTAGACGTCAATATTGGAGGCGTATTGAACACCCTGCATGCCTGCTTGCCCAGCTTGGTCGAAAACAAAGGGCACGTCATCCAAATCGGATCAATTGCAGCGCGTAACGTATTTCCCAATAGTGGAATATACTGCGCCACCAAGCATGCCGTGCTGGCCATCAGTGAATCGCTTCGACTTGAATTTCGGGATGAATTGGCTGTGACAACGATCAATCCCGGTGCCGTAGACACCTCATTCATCGATCAAACCAAAGACGATGAACTGAGGGAGAATTACCGCCCGCAATTTGAGCAGGGCATGCAGCCAGAATTCATCGCTGACGCCATTGCATTTGCCATTGCCTCAGGAGGAAGAGGTGTTTTCAGCGAAATGACCATGCGCCCCGACCGCAGATGAGAATTGCTTTCCTGTCAAGCTCACGAGGATGGGGTGGTTTGGAGCGAAACCTCCAGCGTTACGCAACATGGATGAAAGACGCGGGGCATGAAGTTGAAATAAGCGCTGTCCCTCAGAGCCCTTTGGCTCATGCCGTGTTAGAATCAGATCTGCCGTTGCGGCTAATTCCACGCCAACGTCGTTACCTGCCAATCAAAGCTGGATTTGCGCTGAAAAACCATCTGCTCGCAAATCGGTTTGATGCCTTGTGGATTCGGGACCCAAGGGATTTACCATTGTCGGCAATGGCAACTCGAAACATTCCATGTGATCTAATTTTCCAACAGGGAATGCAAATTCCAAACCCAAAAAATGCACCGTGGCATCGCGCTCGATTCGCAGCTGTGCGCCACTGGGTTTGCCCACTCGAATGCTTGAGAGAAGAAGCGCTGAAGAACACGCCCCTGCGCCCAGAACAAACGAAAGTGATTTCACTGGCTCTTGAAGACTCGTGGTTTGAATCAAAAACCAACCAGACCATTGCACGCAAAACATGGGATCTTCCAGAGAAAGCGCCCATCGTTGGTCTCTTTGGCCGCATCGATGCGCTCAAAGGACATGCAGACTTGCTTCATGCGATTGCCGAACCCAATGCAGCTGATTGGCATGCTCTGATCATTGGGGAAAACACCCCAAATGCTCGAGGAGTCGATCAACTCGAAGCGCTAAAAAAACGCGCGATTGAACTCAACATAGCCAACCGAGTTCATTGGAAGCCTCCAAGCGAAAATCTGCAATCTGCCTACGATTGTTGCGATGCATATGCGATGTGCAGTGCCTCAGAAACCTTCGGGATGGTCACCATTGAGGCCATGGCGCGGCGCGTTCCTGTTGTAGGAACCGACGCAGGTGGAACACCTGAGCTGCTGGGCAACGGGTCAAAAGGCCAACTTTACCGAGCAGGGAATCACAAACAACTTGCCTCGTCGCTTGAAAACCGCGAAAAATGGCCTTTGCCGACGTCAGAACAACTTGCTCAATTTCAGCGATCCGTGGCCGTAACACAATGGCAAGATTTATTGATGCATTCTCGTTGATCTGCTTCGTAATTTCGCGGTCCTATGGGATTGATCCAAGAAGAAATTAAAAAGCGCCGAACCTTTGCCATCATCAGCCATCCTGATGCTGGAAAGACCACGCTCACCGAAAAATTCCTGCTATTTGGAGGTGCTATTCAAACTGCTGGTGCCGTGAAGAACAACAAAATCACCAAAACCGCTGCTTCCGACTTCATGGAAATCGAGCGGCAGAGGGGAATCTCAGTTGCTACTTCTGTGATGGCTTTTCACTACAAAGAGCGGCTTATTAACCTGTTGGACACCCCTGGTCACCGAGATTTTGCAGAAGACACTTACCGCACCCTCACTGCTGTGGATAGTGTCATTTTGGTGATTGACTGCGTCAAAGGAGTCGAGGCACAAACAGAGCGGCTGATGGAGGTTTGCCGGATGCGCAAGACACCCGTCATCATTTTTGTCAACAAAATGGACCTTGAAGGACAGGATGCTTTTGACCTCCTTGATGAACTGGAAGAAAAACTCCAGATTCAAGTGCGTCCACTCAGTTGGCCAATCAGCGGCGGGCATTCCTTCAAGGGCGTCTACAGCCTGTATGAGAAGCAATTGCGGTTATTCAATCCTGACAAAACCAAAATTTCAAAAGACGTCGTTTCGGTCGAAGACATCCAGTCACCTGAGTTAGACGAATGGGTCACAGAAGAACACGCTGCACAACTTCGAGAAGACGTCGACTTGATTGAAGGTGTTTATGAGGATTGGGATTCTCAACCTTACCTAGATGGTGATTTGGCTCCTGTTTTCTTTGGCAGCGCAGTCAACAACTTTGGCATTCAAGAGATGCTTGACACCTTCATCGACATCGCCCCGGACCCTCGGCCCCGTGAAACAGATATACGGCAGGTTGCTCCGGAAGAGCCTAAATTCACTGGATTTATTTTTAAAATTCACGCCAACATCGACCCCCGCCATCGCGATCGAATTGCATTCATGCGGGTCTGCAGCGGAACATTTCGTCGTAACACTTTTTTCAATCACACCCGACTTGACAAGAAATTGAAATTTGCCAATCCTGCGACCTTCCTGGCCCAGGACAAAAGCGTTGTAGATGAGGCATGGCCTGGCGATGTTGTTGGACTTTATGACACTGGAAGTTTCAAGATTGGCGACACATTGACCGAAGGTGAAACCCTTCAGTTTCGGGGCATCCCAAGTTTCTCTCCAGAGATTTTCAAGGAGTTGGTCAACAAAGATCCCATGAAGAGCAAGCAGTTGGAAAAAGGAATCCAGCAACTCACAGATGAGGGCGTCGCTCAATTATTCATTCGAGAACTGGGCAATAGAAAGATTGTTGGCACCGTTGGAGAACTTCAATTTGAAGTCATTCAATACAGGCTAGAGCATGAATATGGCGCGAAGTGTGAATTCCAGTCGAAGCCTTATTTCAAAGCCTGCTGGGTTGTAAGCGATAATGAAGAGAAACTGGAAGAATTTAAGCGGATCAAAGGAACAGAAATGGTCTACGACAAGGACAAAAATGATGTCTACCTCGCTCCCTCTAAATTTCTTTTGGATATGGAGATTGGCAACTATCCCGAACTCCAATTTCACTTCACGTCAGAGTTCAAAACCGCTCAAACCACTTGAAAGAGTGGGATTGCCGCACAATCGTATTTTTCGTAATTTCGAAACCATGCCACAATCGATCATGCCCTCTGTACTGTTGCTCATTGCATTGTCCTTGCCGGCAAGCATTTGTGCGCAAACAAATGAGCTGGATTCTGCGACTTTTTCCAGTCCAGCCGTTGTGCAAATCAGCGGCATGGTTGTAACAGGCGATTCACTATCTCCCCTCCCATTTGCTACAGTTTTCAGAAAGCGCGACATGCGCGGAACCATGACCGATGCCAATGGTTTTTTCAGCATTCCAGCCTTGGAAAACGACACAATCACAGTCTCATCAGTGGGGTATATCGCTCAGGAGTTTTTCGTGCCAAATGACCTTGAACTCCCTCGAATGAATGTGGTCCAACCTCTTGGAAGAGATACAATTGCGATTGACCAAGCTTTCATTTATCCTTGGCCAACCAAAGAACGATTCAGGGAAGATTTCCTAGAGCTACAATTGTCTCCAGATGCGTTTACCATTGGCCAGCAGCGTCTTGACGCAGCTGACATTTATGACCGCTTGATGGAAGTTGGCCGTGATGGTGGTGAAGTGTACAATTACACCATGCAGCAACAAGCACAGCAAAATTATTACCAAGGCCAGCTTCCTCCAATCAGCTTGTTCAATCCTGTTGCTTGGGCCAAGTTTGTGGAAGCCATTCGAAACGGTTCATTGAAGCGATGATTCGAAACTCACTTCGCCTGCTCGTGCTCTTTTGTTCGTGCTCGTTGACCATCACTCTGTCAGGACAAATCGACAACGATGGACGAGGCACGCTTCGTGGGATTGTGAAAAACAAATCCGGGCTGCCCCTTCCGGGAGCGACAGTAATTCCGCTCGATCAAAAATCTGCCGCTGTTGTTACCGGACTCGATGGAACATTTGAACTTCAATTGCGAACCAATCAGATCTGGACGATTCGCTTTGGCTTTGTGGGATTCCAGACCCAAGAGACCAATCTGACATTGAACGAAAATGAGCCAACAGAATTAAACATTACCCTCATTCCTGGAGTCGCACTCCAAACCTCAGAAGTAATAGCAGACGGCGAGCGCACTGGTCCTATCCAGCGAATTGACCCGAAGGTAGCGTCACGCATCCCCTCGCCTCGTGGAACAATTGAGGACTTGCTGATCCAAGCTCCGGTCAACTTCACAAGTGAATTGTCCAGTGGCTATAACGTTCGAGGAGGTAGTTTCGATGAAAACCTAGTCTACGTAAACGATGTCGAAGTCTATCGCCCCTTTTTGGTTCGAGCAGGACAACAAGAAGGCCTCTCGTTCCCCAACCCTGACATGGTCGAGTCCATTGAGTTTTCAGCGGGTGGATTCGAAGCCAAGTACGGTGACAAAATGAGTTCGGTATTGGACATCCAATACAGGAAACCCAAAAAAGCTGCCACCCGTTTTACCGGCAGCATGCTTGGAGCGCAAGCTCAGCAAGATTTGGTGAGCAAAAAAGGTCCTGAAGGCCACCGACTGTGGACAGCCAACACCGGCATTCGCTTCCGAGACAACTCATATGTTTTGGGCTCGCTGGATGAAGGTGGAGAATACCAGCCGCGGTATATCGACGTGCAATCCTTCATCACCATTGATCCCGATGGTTATGGCCCTTGGGAAATTGAGCTTTTGGGGATTTACGGACAAAATGATTATCGATTCATCCCTGAAGAACGGCAGTCAGATGTCGGCAACATCAACGAGGCGTTGCGGCTCAAAATCTACTTTGATGGGCAAGAAAAAACCTCATACCGCACAGGATTTGGTGCGCTTGCGCTTAACCATACCAGTGAAAATCACCGCGTCCGATGGATCACATCTGCTTTTCAAACTGCCGAAACAGAAACGTTTGACATCCTTGGAGCATACTTTCTAGATGAACTTGATCGGGATTTGGGATCTGATGCGTTGGGAGAAGAGGCCGTCAACCGCGGAGTGGGCGTCTTTCTCAACCATGCGCGAAACCGACTTTATGCCAATGTCATCAGCAGTGCAATCAAAGGTTCCAGTTCCTTCGGAAGCGGCAGCGGCCTGATTGAATGGGGCGCAAAATGGCAACGAGAACAAATCGAAGATTACCTGTCTGAATGGTCGCTGACCGATTCTGCAGGTTTCATCTCACCGCACCCACGAGACAGCATAGGCTACATTGATGAAGGCCCTCAACAGGTCATTGAATTGGAAGATGTGATTCGCGCGACCAATGATGTCAATGCTCAACGCGGACAGGCTTATGTCCAAGGCAGTTGGTCATGGGAAGACCGCTTCAAAGGGCTCTGGGAAGTGAACGCAGGAATTCGCGGACATCATTGGGGCTTTACCAACGAGCGCAGCAATGAATCGGGTGGCCCCATCCTCGTAGGTGGACCTCGCGGCCACATCAGCTATCGGCCTTTGGAAAAAGAAGGACAACCCTCTACTGTGTGGAATTTTGCAGCGGGAGTCTATTGGCAGCCTCCATTCTATCGGGAAATGCGTCGGATTGACGGTACGCTCAACGCCGATATCCGACCGCAAAAAGCTACGCACTTTGTACTGGGCATGGATCGCATTTTCGAACTTTACAATCGCCCATTCAAAATGGTTGGTGAAGTTTATTACAAAGGAATGGATGCACTGATCCCTTATGAAATTGAAAACGTTCGCCAGCGGTATTACGCCACCAACAACAGCTCGGGATATGCCGCTGGAGCCGATTTCATGCTGAATGGAGAATTCATAGATGGCATACAGAGTTGGTTTCGAATGTCATTGATGAAGACCGAGGAGGACCTCAACGATGATGCCTACTGGCAATACTACAACAGCGCTGGAACACCCATAATTGCTGGCTACACATTGGACAATGTACCCGCGGATAGCGCATTGATTTCGCCCGGATTTATTCCACGTCAAACGGATCAACGCTTCAACATGAGCCTTCTGTTTCAAGATGAGATGCCCGGCAATGAAGTGTACAAAGTCCTCATCAGTCTATACTTCGGAACGGGCCTGCCTTTTGGTCCACCATCCTTCGAACGTTACAAGGATATTCTGAGAACACCGACCTACCGAAGAGTCGACATTGGTTTTTCCAGGGAGTTGTTTACCGGAATGAATCGCGATCGCAAGGACAATGATTTAAGCGGATTCATTTCCATTGAAGTATTTAACATTTTAGGCATTCGAAACACAATCAACCACACATGGATTGAAGATGTCAATGGCCGTTTGTATGCAATACCAAATTATTTGACCAATCGTCGACTCAACCTCAAGGTTGGCGTTTCTTTTTAATGAGCAATGGAAGGAACTTCAATCAATGTTTCCGGCAAGTGTTCGAGGCTCAAGCTTGTCCTGAGCTTCCTAACCTTCGTTGCCGCCCATGCTTCAGCTCAAACGTACTTTCTCAATGGTACAGCGACTGAAAGTGATGGTGACTGTTACCAGCTAACCACCACGCAAGGAAACCAAAACGGCACTGTTTGGTACGGCGAACAAATTGACCTCACTGTACCTTTCGAGCTGAGCTTTAGCATGAATTTCGGAACGTTTGACGGCACTGGAGCAGACGGGATGGTCTTTGTTTTGCAAGACGTTGGAACGGATGCCTTGGGAGAGACGGGGGGCGCGCTTGGTTTCAGTGGCTTTGACCCAAGCTTCGGCATTGAATTTGACACCTGGCAAAACGGTCAATTCGGTGACCTCATCACCGATCACATTGGCTTCATTTCAGATGGATCAGTAGATCATGCGCCGCCCACTGGATTGGCTGGCCCTGTCAACGCCAATATCAATGGTCAGAACATAGAAGATGGCGAGGACCATCCCGTGCGCATCACGTGGGATCCCAATACAAATGCCGTTGCAGTCTATTTTGATTGTGAATTACGGCTGGTACAAGAAGTGGATTTAATCAATGGTATTTTCAACGGACAAACCAATGTTTATTGGGGATTTACAGGCAGCACAGGGGGATCTTTTAACAACCAAACGGTGTGCTTGGCACCCAATATCATTGCTTCAGAGTCTATCGTGGCCGTTTGTCCGGGAGGCAGCATCGAACTCAATGTTTCGGGTGCGCCCAACACGTCATACACCTGGGTTCCTGCTGATTTCCTTGAAAACCCCAATGCCGCAACCACCCTCTGCACTCCTGACTCGAGCATGACCTATGTCGTTAGCTACGAAGGATTCTGTGACACCGATGTTTCAGACACCATTTCCGTCATTGTCGAAGAACTCGAGGTGTTTTACACGTCTGATCCAACATCTGTGCTCACCTGCGACAACCAAACAATAGAGGTCGATGGAAGTTCCAATTTCCCATCAGGCATTGACTTTACATGGGGATCGAGCGATGCTGGCAACAGCTTTGAAGCAAATGGCCCCTCCGCATCCATTGACGAAGCTGGAAATTATTGGATCACTGCTGATTACAATGATGGTGCTTGCATGGACAGCTTGGCATTCGTGATTGAGTTAGACACCACGACGTATCAATCTTCCTTGGTGGCATCCAACCCCACCATCAACTGTGCAGTCGACACCGTTTTGATTCAACTGTTGTCTGATGGCAATGATGCGTTGTACGACTGGACCACACCAAGCAATGCCAATTTCGTCTGGACAGACGAGCCTTTTGAATTGCTCACAACCACAGCCGGCGCCTGGGAGGTGATTACCACAAATCCTGCAAATGGCTGTTCTTCTCTTACTGGACTCGTCCTTGGAGAAGATTTCACTTCACCTGTCGTAGAAGCTGGATTTGCAGATACACTCACATGCTCTGATCCAACAAGCCTCATTTTCGGCATAAGCGTGACGCCTTTGGATTATTCTTCCACTATCAGCTGGAACTGGGATGAAGGAGCTTTGAATGCATTGGATCCTTACGCCCCGACAGCCCTTGAACCTGGAACTTACTTTTTGACCTCAATCTTCGAGGAAAATGGCTGCATCGGTCAAGACTCAGTGGTCGTATTCCAAGATCCTGAAGCCACCATTGATGCGAGTTCAGCGCGTTTTCCGAATGTAATTTCACCCAATCGCGATGGACTCAACGAGCGATTGACTCTCTACCTCGAAGATTCTCCTGATTTCCCGTTGCTTTCGATTGTGCAAGATTTCAAACTTGCAATTTTCAATCGATGGGGAAATTTGGTTTACAGTAGCCAGGGAAACCCCGTAGAATGGGACGGCAGACTCAATGATGATGAAGTTGCCGAAGGCTATTATTACTACAAGCTCGAATACCTCATCGTCTGTGGAGATGAGCAAAGGGGCACGCTCACGGGCGGCTTCGAATTGTATAGATAAAGGGTGGGCTTAGCTCCCCAATGCCTTGAGTTGAATCAAGAAATCCGCTTCACTTATGATGGGGATTTTATACTCCACGCATCTCCCATACTTGGCTGCACCCATCTTTTCATCAGCCACCAAAAAATCGATGCGCGGGTTCACTGATCTTCGATTCATGAGGCCGGCCTTACTTGCCAACATTCTCAGCTTTTGCTTTTGAGCATTGTCAAAACCACTTATGACGTACGACTGCCCTTTTGCGATGGCATCCAACTTAATCGTAGGTTTCCAAGTCACGAGTTCATGCACATAGTCCGTGCGCTTCTTGGGAGCTGCGTGCTTCGCACGAACGATCAAACGATTCGGAAATTGAGGAATCACATGTCGCTGCCATTGGTTTTGAGAAACCAATTCATCCCAAGTCTTTATGCCCTTTTCAGAGGCAATCCGCTCAACCACAGCTGAGCATACCCGCGCATCACTCTCTGGGTTATGATGATCAAGTTCCCAATCAAACAACCTTGCGAGGCTCTTGATGCCGTGCTTTTCAATATCAGGCCACGACTTTCGAGCCAATTCAAGCGTGCAATAAAACGGCGCAGTTGCACCATCCTCCATTTGGTGATGAGAGAAAGCATGTCCCAAGTGCTTGCATTCGACTTGGGAAGCATTGTGAGCAATAAAAGGCACACCTTGGATGTGATCGGACACCCGAGCCCACACTTCAGGAAAACTTGGCGCTGATAGTGCATCCTTCAATGAATAAGAAAGGTTCCATCGCTGCCAGTCGCCAAAAGCCGGAACAACGGGTCGGATGAGCGAACGAAATGAAAATATCTCTTTCCCATCTTCCATGATCACCAACCCTATTTCACAGATGTTGCCCACATCGCTCGTGGCACATTCCAAATCAATGGCTGCATATTTCAGTCCTTCTTTCATGCTGTTGTATTACCTGCCGCTATGATATTCATCAATTCCTCAAAATTAATAACTGCCACACCCAATTGCTCAGCCTTTGTCAATTTGGAGCCCGCTTTCTCTCCTGCTACAACGAAGGTGGTTTTTTTACTTACCGTCGAAGTCACCTTGCCTGCGTTTTCGCGAATCAAATCTGCAACATTTTCACGTGAAACTGCGTGTGTTCCCGTAATCACAAACGTTTTCCCTTCCAAAGTGGTAGACCCCCGACGTTGCTCATCGCTCTCGGAAACAGACAAATTTATGCCTGCCTCTCGCAGTCGTCTTACGATGCCAAGGTTCTGCTCATCCTTGAAGTAAGCTGTTACACTTGATGCAATTTCGTCACCAATGCCATGAATGGAACGTATGGCCTCTTCATCAGCCTCGCAAAGCACAACCATTGAGCCAAATTCTTGCGCCAACAAGGCGGCCGTTTCAGTGCCAACATGACGGATTCCCATCGCATAAAGAACCCGCTCGAAAGGTTGTTCCAATGAGGCGTCAATCGCCTCGATCAATTTCTGGAGCTCAACCAGCCCCAAGCGCTGTCTATTGCGGCGGGACAACCGACGAATAAACACTTCTAGAAAAGCCCAATCCTCTATGGTAACTCCCCATCCATGTTCCTGCCAATGCAACTGATGCTCGCCTGAAATAAGCTGGTCTGGATGCTGCAACGTTTCTGCTCGAGCCATGATATCCATTGCCATTGGAAATGAATCAATGGCGCACGACAAGAATTCCTTCCATTCAGCCTCGAATGTCGGCGCATTCTCCAGCTTTAGTGATTCCATTGCCTTCGAATCACCTTCCTTGTCTTGCGCAAGGGCCAAGACCACTCCTTTGCGACTCACAGACGCCGATTCAGGCTGCGATGGCCTTGCGCCTGATGCTATGCGAAAACGCCAATTGGCCAGCGCTTGCAACCGTTGCACATGCAAATCTTGATCAGAAATGGCAATCTCTGGCAACTTGTATTGAACTGTTTTTTCACGCCAAACCTCATCGCATTTGGAACGCATATCAAAGAGGTCCGTGAAATTTTGCATGCCTCCTTTCCGCACCAATAAGTCAATGATTTCAGGTCCCATACCATCGATATTCATGGCTTTTCGGCTCACAAAATGTTCGATGCGGCCTCTGATTTGCGGAGCACAGCCTGAGGCATTGAGACAATAATGCTTGGCTTCACCCTCCTGACGCGTCAGCAATTCGTCGCATTCAGGACAACGTTTGACATAGATCAATGGAACGCTATCGGCTGGTCGAGACTCCAAGTCGACGCCCACCACTTTGGGTATAATCTCCCCACCCTTCTCGACCTGCACAGAATCCCGTTCCCGAATGTCCAGCGCCTCAATCTGGTCTGCATTGTGCAGAGATGCCCGCCGGACAGTCGTACCAGCGATTAGCACCGGCTGCAATTCAGCTACAGGCGTGATGGCACCTGTTCTCCCTACCTGGTACGTCACCCGCTCCAAAACTGTGACCTGCTGCTCTGACTCAAACTTGTACGCAATCGCCCAGCGAGGAGATTTCGCTGTCATTCCAAGTTCACGCTGCTGATCAAATCGATTTACCTTGATGACCAAGCCATCAATGGCAAACGGCAGGTCATGGCGGAACTGGTTCCAATGCGCGATGAAATCCATGATGCCCTGGACATCACGCGTTACTTCAACCATGCGCTTTGATGTCTCTGGAATTGGGAATCCCCACTCTTCTGCAGCTTCGATGGCCTCGAGGTGCGCCTGTAAGTTTGCCGGTGGATCGACCAAACCATAGAGCATGCAATCCAATGCACGGGACGCAACGACCTTGCTGTCCTGACTCTTCAATGTTCCTGCCGCTGTATTTCGCGGATTGGCGAAAGACTCTTTGCCCGCTTTGGCCTGAGCTGCATTGAGAGCGTGGAAACCTGCCCATGGGAAAAAGATCTCGCCACGTATTTCTAAATTTTCAGGAGCGCTTGGAGCCAAAACCAAAGGAATGCGCTGAATGGTACGAACATTGGAAGTGATGTCTTCTCCAACAGTTCCGTCTCCGCGGGTCAATGCGCGGACTAGACGCCTATTTTCGTATTGCAAGCTGATGGCCACACCATCGTATTTCAGCTCCATCACAAATTCTACAGACTCCCCTTCCAATAGCTTATCAAGGCGTTTTGCCCATTCCAAAATCTCATCCAAATTGTATGAATTTGACAAGGAAAGCATGGGCTGTGAGTGCGGAACTTTCTCGAATTTCTCGGTCAAATCACCCCCAACACGCTGCGTTGGTGAGTTGGAGTCTTTCCATTCCGGGTGCTCAAGTTCCAAATGAACCAACCGCTCCAACAAAGCATCAAATTGACGATCCGTAATTTCAGGAGCCGCATCCACATAATACTTGCGGTTGTGCTCATGCAATTCATTTCGAAGCTTCTCGATTTCACGCTTCGTTGAATCCATCTTATTGAGCTCATTTGCCATGGTTTAAATTTAGAACGACGCGGAGTCAAAGCGAAGCAATTCCAAGGATTTCCGGCGCAAGAAATCCACAATTCATCCGGAAAACATCGCAGAAGGCTTTGTCTGACATTTCAACCCTATCGCCATCTTTGGGGCATGATGCTCAACATCATTTCAAGCAATAGAAATCGTCATTTTACCGCAGCAGCAGTGGCACTGGGCATTGTGGCATCGGGTTGTTCCGCACTCAATCGTAACACACGATCCACCGTTCGCATCGATGACGCAAGTGGCGAGGACGTCACCTTGCTCAAAGATGCCTGGGACTGGAATACCGGTTTTCATTACCAACCCATTGGTGAGGGAGTAGGCACAGTAATGCTGAAGAATACGGATCCCGTGCACCTGATCCGGATGGAGCGTGCTGGGCATTACCCCAACGTACAGCCCCTCTTTCCGCATCAATTGAATCCATTGAAATTCGCAGATGCAGCAGGTTTCATTGCTGCATCGGGCATTGGTGGCGTGGCGCTTGGTAGTTTCGAACAACCCCAGCTGGCGGCTGCGGCATTTGGAACTGCAGCGCTGAACGTAGGCGGCCTTTTCTTAAAACCTAGAAAGGTGTTTGCTCGATCTTACTCTTTTCCTCCATTAGCGCCATACCCAACGGCTGAGCCGCAGCGCCCTCCTCTTCGTGTCGAAGGCTTCCACATGGAGATTCCTGAGGGAGGGCACTCGTGGATGTACTTTCAAAACATTGAACGTTATGAGGACAACCGTGTTGAATTCATCAGTTCCTCAGATGAACCCGTTCAAATTCAATACTCAAATCTGGATGAAGACTTGAACAATGCGCTAAAGACCCAAGGCTTTTTCCCAGAAATGATGGATGGAATGTTTCACAAAGGAGACGCCATACTTTTGGATGGGCAATTGTTCGAAGTCAATGAACATCGCGTTCAAGGAATTGTCCGATACAACCTCAAAACAGCCTGGTGGCTCTACAATGCGTTTGGCTTGGAAACCGATACCGTGACCGTAGAGAATAAATCCAACTGGTCCTTGTACAATTTTTCAGACCCTGGATTTGACCGTGATCTCATCGCTGAGGCCATGGTGGAGTCCATGTTTTTGGCGCTCGAAAACCCAACACTCGAAAAACGCTTGGGGCGGATTGAAAATCTCGAAAAAGAATGGAAAAAAGAATGGGAGACCATCTCCATTCCCGGAAACGCAAAACCTGCAGGAAAGGTAGCGAAAGCCTTAGAATCCGTGGTCACTATTGCTGCTGCTGACGGCCACGGAAGTGGTTGCATCGTTGGCACCGATGGGTACATCGTCACGAACCAACACGTGGTGAGTGACACGGCCTTAACGTATACCGTTTATTTCAATTCAGGATCAATCGCAGAGGCTACGATTCTGCGCTACCACCCAGTCTATGATTTGGCTTTGCTCAAGGTTGACACCACGGGGTTGCAGCCTTTTGCTCTCGATTTATCCCAATCCATCAACGTGGGTGAAGAGGCTTATGCCATGGGCACTCCCTACGACATTGATCTTGGAGCCTCCGTGACCAAGGGAATCATTTCAGGAAAACGAAAAGACGGGGAACGCACCCTCATCCAGACCGACGTGAGCATTAGTCCCGGAAACAGCGGTGGAGCGCTGATCAACTCCGAAGGAATATTGATAGGAGTTGTGAACGAAAAGGTTCTCGGGCTGGGGGTTGAAGGAATAGGATTTGCCATTCCAACGCATGTGATCGAGGAGGCACTGTCCATCAAGTTTGAGCGATAGCAGGATCTATCGCAGGCGAGCGAACACCATTCTCCAGTTTCCCTGCAAATCTTTCTTTCGTTGCACATGCTCCCAGTCGTCGCTGTGCAGCAAATCACACACGGCTTGTGTGAAGTCCCGATGGCATTCAAACCCCAACCACCCCCCTTGCTTGAGCCATCCTTCTGAGGCACAACCACTGACGATTCGATCGTAAAACAGCAACGGGTTATCATCGGAGACAAACAAGGCATCGTGAGGCTCCCGTCCAATCACGTTTTCTGCCATTGTCATTTTCTCAGCATTTGGGATGTAGGGAGGATTCGACGCCACCACATCAAACGGACGCGCAGGCCAATCCCTTATCACACTTAAGACATCTTGCTCCAACCAATGGACATCGAAGCCAAGTGATGCCGCATTGAACTTTGCTTGAGCCAAAGCAATTGCAGACAAATCGATTCCTTCAACATAATCCAAAGGACGACTGGACTTCCAGGCAAGTGCAATGCAGCCTGAGCCAGTTCCAACGTCAAGGAATCGACGGGGCTGATCTGAAACAGCGCTTGACAAATCCAACAAGCCATGCACAAGCTCCTCAGTCTCTGGCCGAGGAATCAATGCACGACTATCAGCTGTCAATTTTAACCCCATAAAATGAGCCTCGTGTAGAATGTGCTGCAACGGTTCATGGTTGCACCAGCGTTCCGCTAACAAACTCAACTTCTCCAATTGAGATTCGGACGCCTGCCAGCGTTCGCTAATGCGTTCCCCACGCCCCATACCTGACACATGATCCAGCATAAAACGGCAAACAGACTGGACTTCTCTTTCGTTGCTAGAATCTGAGGAGCTCAATCGCTCATGCAACCAACGCGTGACGGCTTGCGAGGTATTCAATGACGGCCAGGGTCCGCGACCTCGGCGCACATTTTCAAATGCATCTTCAGAATCAATCACGCTCGAATGCCCGGTTTCCTGTCAAAAGCTGAGCCGTGGCCAAGTTTGTGGCCAGGGGAATGTCGTGGACGTCACACTGACGCAGCAGCATATTGATGTCTGGCTCGTGCGGATGTTTTCCCATGGGATCGCGGAAAAAAATCACCGCATGCACATTCCCTTCCGTAATGCGAGCAGCTATTTGCGCATCTCCTCCGAGCGGGCCACTGGCCAAGCACTCGATATCAATGCCTTTTTGTGCGATGCGTCCCCCCGTAGTCCCTGTTCCCACTAAATTGAATCCGCTAAACCAATCACGGTTTTGGGAGACAAAATCAACAAGAGCATCTTTCTTCCCGTCATGGGCAATCAATGCGATGGTAGCGTTTTTCATGATTGTTCAATTGGATTTGACCCATACCGAAGCAGAATGAGCTGCTATGTTCACCTCATCAGAAGCGGCAACATTTCCCCAAACCGACTGCCATTGATCGAACTTCTCCAATGGATTGCCTTCATGTCGCATGGAAATTGAGACTGCCTCATCTCCGAAATTTACGGCAACAGCAACCTCACTTTTTCCTTTGCTTCTCGTCCAAGCAAGCGCATTGTCTGATCAACTCCGATGAATACAGGTTGAGCACCGTATGAGCCATTCCACAGAGCCTCTTGCTCG
>CAJQMI010000100.1 GCA_905479395.1 uncultured Flavobacteriales bacterium | reverse complement strand
CAGAAAATGCACAATGGGTATCGCTCGATGGACGCACTTTAAGCGCTCTGCCTCTTTCTCCTGGCACATTCGCAACTCCCGGCGCACCCGGTCTGTACATTTTCATGGCCTCACCATGCAATGCACCAGGCCCCAACGTTCAAATAAAAATCCCCGTGATTGTGCTTCCCTGAAATCAGGGTTTCAAAACGGATTGACGCGATCAAGCATTCATACGATCCAGCACATCAGCTACTGATCGGACTGCTTTTTCACTTTCGCTCAACAAGGCTTTTTCATCATCGTTCAACTCAAGTTCGATGATTTCCTCGATGCCGTTCTTGCCCAATTTGACAGGAACACCGATGTACAAATCGTTGATTCCATATTCTCCTGTAAGCCAGGCGCAGACTGGGAAGATTCTTCTCTGATCGCGCACAATGGCTTCAACCATCTGCGCTGCAGCAGCTCCTGGGGCATACCATGCAGATGTTCCAAGCAAATTCACTATTTCACCACCACCTTTCTTGGTGCGTGCAACAATCTCTTCGAGTTTGTCAGCCTCAATCAGTTCAGTTACAGGAATCCCTCCCACCGTTGTGTAACGAGGCAACGGGACCATGGTATCACCATGCCCTCCCATCAATACCGCCTGAATGTCTTTGGGAGAGCAATCCAATGCTTCTGCCAAAAAGGCGCGATAACGAGCTGTATCCAAAATGCCTGCCATTCCCATCACCTTGTGCGATGGCTTGTTTGCTGCCAAGAAAGCGCAGTAGGTCATTACATCCAGTGGGTTTGAAACCACGATGATGATCGCTTCTGGACTGTGCTCTAGGATGGAATTCGTCACGCTCTTGACAATGCCCGAGTTTGTTGCAATCAAATCATCTCGGCTCATTCCCGGCTTTCGAGGCAAACCACTTGTAATCACCACTACATCTGAGCCTGCAGTCTTCACGTAGTCGTTGGTCGCTCCTATTGTGCGCGTGTCATATAGGTTGATGGGAGCCGTCTCCCAAATATCCAACGCCTTCCCTTCAGCAAAGCCATCTTTGATATCAAGCAAAACGACTTCATTGGCCACTTCTCGTGAGGCTAAGACATTTGCGCAGGTCGCTCCAACATTTCCAGCTCCAACTACAGTAACTTTCATAACGAGTGATTCAATTGGTGATTTCGAGAACAAAACTACAACAAGCCACCCCTGATTCCCTTCTTACCCTTCACAATTCTAAGGATTCCTTTTCCGTTCAAACCGAATACTTCTCGGAATCTACCTCATCGCGAGGGTCCGTTTCTTATTTTCGCTCTTATGACTCAACGAACTCTCCAAAGCACCCCCCGGCTGCTGATGCTTTTGATCGCTCAAATATTTTGGCTGAATTCTGCAATGGCTCAACCCGGACAGGCTGGTAGTGAACTGTGGCCGCAAGGTGAAGCTGGAACGGATTATAACTTGACCGATGCTTCGAACAAGAAAGAAGGACAATGGGTTCGAGTATGGCCCAATGGGAATCTTTACTACATCGGAGCCTTTCGCGCAGGAAACCCTGTGGGCGAATTCACGTTTTTTTATGAGACCGGTGAAGTAATGTCCGAAGTGGTCCAAACCAGCAACGGAAACCGTGCGTTCACCAAGCTATTTCGTCCCGACGGGAGCTTACAAGCGGAGGGGTTGTATTTGACTTCCAAGGAAATGGATGAGAACGGTGAACCGATTCGAAAGAAGCAAGGTGAATGGAAATACTTTGACAAAAACGCCCACTTGCGCCTCTTGGAAAATTATGCCAATGACATCTTAAACGGAGCGACTCAGAAAATCGCAGAACAAGGTCAATTGCTCGAAGAGGGGGAATACCTCCAAGGCAACCGACATGGGAATTGGAAAACCTGGGATGAAACAGGGCTGCTCCTTTCTGAAATTGGTTACGACAACGGCCACTTTCACGGGACGTGCCGTGTGAGCCACTCCAATGGACGCCCTCGATCCATCGGGATGTATAGAGATGGGAAAGAAGCGGGGTTCTGGAAGACTTTTTCAGAAAATGGAACTTTGGAAAATACCCGGCAGTTTGAAGATGGCCAGTTGATTAAAGAAATTCATGAAAACGGCAATGTGCTCTTGACGTACCCCGACGGACGACCCCGAGAAGAGTACAATGTCGTTGACCAAAAGAAAGATGGTCCCTTTAGGGAATGGCATGATGCCGGTCAATGGGCCTTGGAAGAACAAGTGGACCCCATTAGCGGTGAGGCCTTTTTTCGACGCGTATTGGACGGTGAGTTGATTCGCAGAGAAGGCGAATATGTGAATGGCATGTTGGATGGAGAGGTTTACCACTTTGATCAAAACAGCCGCTTGCATTTGGTAGAAGTGTATGAAAATGGGAAACTGATTCGATCAGAACAAAAATGATATCGTCCCGAGCCGTGTGGTTGCCAATTGTATGGGTCGCATTGGTCACCGCATTCCACACCAATGTGCTTCAAGGCCAGACTGCGCCAAACCGCTATTGGGTGCAGTTTGAAGGCAAAGAGCAATCTGAACTAGCTGCGGGACATACCACCTCCTTTTCGGTACAAGAACCCGAACGTTTCTTGAGCGATCGTGCCCTGCAGCGACGTGCAAACCAATCCATTGTGGTGACCGCGCATGATCTTCCCATCGCCCCTTCTTACATCGCAGCATTGGCCGACATAGAAGAAGTTCAAGTCATTCTAAAGAGCAAGTGGTTCAATGCGGTAACGGTGCAATTGCGAGACACCACCTTCGACATCACTACCCTGTTGGACCTGCCCATGGTGTCGGCTGTGAAAAGCGTGGTCCAAACCGGATCCAAAAGGGAACCAATGATTGAAGCGGTCGACGCGCCTGTTGTGCGCACAGGAGTTGAAACAACCGAATCTTATGGCCAGGGCTGGGAACCGCTCGTTCAGCTGCACGGCCAATGGCTCCATGGCTTGGGGTTTCGTGGTCAAGGAATGTGGATCGCCATTTTAGATGCTGGATTTGAAAATGCCGAACATTTGCCCATTTTTGAACGAATGAGGCAAGAAGGGCGCATGCGCTCAGGACTTGATGCGATGAATTCACAGGGTGGTCTTTATGCGCACCATAGGCATGGAACTGCTGTTTTGGGAACCATCGCTGGAAATCTGGAAGACTCACTCATCGGTACGGCTCCAGAAAGTACTTTCTGGTTGTACCGCACAGAAGACGCCTACAGTGAGTACCTCATTGAAGAGGATTATTGGGTGGCAGCAGCAGAGCATGCTGACAGCATTGGCGTGGATTTGATCAATACGTCTCTGGGATATAGTCAATTTGACGATTCCACCATGAACCACGTCTACGCCGATCTCAACGGCATCACCACGCGCATATCGCAAGCCACTTCATGGGCAGCTGAAAAAGGCATGTTGTGTGTAACAAGTGCCGGAAACAGCGGAAGCGCTCCTTGGCATTTCATCACTGCCCCGGCAGATGCCGAGGGCATCCTAACTGTCGGTGCTGTTGATCTCTCTGGAGAACATGCTGCTTTTAGCGGCTGGGGTCCGACTGCAGACGGACGCGTAAAGCCTGATGTTATGGCTCTGGGAGTTCAAGCAGCCTACCCCTTCGCGGACGGCACCATCCGGAATGGCAATGGAACAAGTTTTTCTTCTCCCATTCTCTGCGGTGTGGCTGCATGTCTTTGGCAAGCCTTTCCTGAAGCGACAGCACACGAAATCCGACATGCAATCATTGCGTCAGCTCATCTGGCTGAAGCCCCCAATGACAGCATGGGCAACGGAATCCCTGACATGCGCAAGGCATTCAAAATCCTTGATGACAATGGAGCTGGGCAATGGGAAGAAAATGCTGACGAAAAACAACTCCTTCTGTTTCCAAATCCCTCCAGAGATGGAACAATTCGCTGGATTTATACGGGGAAAGAGGCCCCTGACCTGTGGCGAATACGGAATGCTAGAGGCCAGTTAACCGCAGAAGGGAGCCTTCCGGAATGGACCACCTGGAACGGTCACCATCAGGGGTGGGTTTCAACAATACAAGACCAAGCTGGGATCTACTTTTTTCAGTTACTCACCGAAAATCGACTGCTCACTACGGAACCACTGATGATAAATCAATAACCGTATTTGCTCTTCCAAAGCGCCTTCTGCCGTTGACGAATTGCATCTTCTTTCGGATTTGAACCTGGCTCGTAGTAGGTGAGACCAGCGATTTGCTCCGGCTGAAACTCCTGTCCACTGAATTGATCCAGAGCGTCGTGGTCATAGGAATATCCTTTGCCAAAACCTTGGTTTTTCATCCACGCATTGGGGGCATTTCTAAGATGGATTGGAACAGGAAGGTCTCCTGATTTTTCTACTTCTTCAAGCGCACGTGCAATGGCCAAATAAGAGGCATTGCTTTTGGGACTTGTCGCCATGTAGACCACGCACTGCGCTAAAACGATTCTTCCTTCCGGCATTCCTATGCGCTCAACTGCTGAAAACGTTTCATTGGCCATGACCAAAGCCGTTGGGTTTGCCAGGCCAATGTCTTCAGAAGCAGAGATGATCAACCGCCGAGCAATGAACTTTGGATCTTCACCGCCAGCCACCATGCGCGCGAGATAATAAACCGCAGCATTCGCGTCACTGCCGCGGATGCTTTTGATCAACGCTGACGCCATGTCATAGTGTGACTCCCCTTTTTTGTCATAGCGGCTGATCGAATCATGCACCACCTGTTTGACCAAAGCGTTGGTCACCTCTAGGACATCTTCCACCGAATGATCCACCAGCAGCTCCAAAACATTGAGCAGTTTTCGCGCATCTCCCGAACTTGAGCGGAGCAAAGCCTCCCACTCTTTTACCTCAACCTGCAAATCAGAAAACAAGGCATCACTGGCAATCGCTCGCTGAACAATTAACTTCAACTGTTCTTCTGTAAAGCTCTGTAAAACATAGGTTTGACATCTACTTATTAAAGCAGGTATCACTTCGAATGACGGATTTTCTGTGGTGGCGCCGATCAAAGTCACCAAGCCCTTCTCAACAGCTCCTAGCAGGCTGTCTTGCTGAGATTTTGAAAACCGATGAATCTCATCAATGAACAGAATTGCACGCCCTGAAAACATTCCGGACTTGCTCACCTGAGCGAGCACTTCTCGCACCTCTTTCACACCGCTGTTGATGGCTGATATTTGATGAAACGGTCGCTCACTTTGCTCTGCTATGATCCGAGCCAAAGTGGTTTTACCGACACCTGGCGGGCCCCACAAAATCATAGATGGCACCTGCCCTCCTTCTATGCTTCTCCTGAGCACTTGGCCCATACCGACAAGGTGCCCCTGCCCGAGATAATCCTCTAAGGTTTTGGGCCGCATTCGTTCTGCCAATGGAGCCTCAAACATCCTGCAAGGTTTTCTGAATTGAGTTGGTTCGACCGTGAAGCAACATGCCATCCGGACGATCGTGTTTCCAGCGTTTATGCGACCACAGCCAATGACTCGGGTGGTTCCGAATGTCTTCCTCCAACAACGCGATACACCTTTCCAACACTTCTCCAGGTCTCAAATCAGTGGCACGGTCTGAGACCAACTCGTAACGCGTCGTGTAGTGCCCCCGAGCGTCTTTGTATATGTGACCATAAATCACAGGAAGGTCATACTCATGAGCCCATTTCTCAAGACCGTAATACCAGGCCGTCTCCTGGTGCAGAAAATCAGTCCACCAAGCCTTGTCTGGATTCGCAGGACTTTGGTCGAATCCCATGACAATGGCTTTGGGGTTCGGACCTTGGGCGTTTGCCTTCATCCAGTCCTGAGCGTCAACAGTTCTGACCATCTCCAATCCAAACCGTTGGCGGGAGGTTCGCACAGCTTTATCCATGACGGGATCCGATAATTTTTTGTACACCGCCATTGCATCATGTGGAACGTTTTGATTGGAGGTAACGGCATACAGTTCCCAGTTATTGAGATGACCTCCGGCGATCAACACGCTGCGGCCAGCTTTGAAAAACGGCTCAAACACCTCCGTATTGAGATGCTTCATCCGGCTCAACGCCGTCTCATTGTCAATCGAAAAATGCTTGATTGATTCTACTGTAATGTCCGCAAAATGAAGGTAGTAGTCACGCTCGGTCCGAAGATGCCATTCCTTCTCCCGCTCGGGAAAGCTTCGTTCGATGTTTCCTCGAATCACTTGCAATCGATACTTGAACACACGCCGCGCCAAAAATGCAAGCACCAGAGACAAGCGATGCAGCTGAGCATAAGAACGACGAGAGATCCAGAGAAGCAGCTTCAGTTTCATGCCCAAAGCTAAGCCTTTACGCCACGATATTCTGCTCCATTCGATCTGCCCGAGAGACCATCATAGGCCAGTGAAATCCCTTCGGGCAATTCTGACTCGACATCCTCGTGCTTGCCCAATTGATGGCTGATGTGTGTGAAAAATGTTTGGCGCGCACCGATGCGCTGGGCCCATTCAATCGCTTCTTCCAACGTAAAATGCGACAGGTGCGATTCACGGCGCAATGCGTTCAAAACAAGCACATCAATGCCTTCCAAACGTTCCAAAGCCAACTCACTGAACTGATTGGCGTCCGTGATGTAAGCAAAGCCACCGATGCGAAAACCTAAAACAGGAAGCTCATGGTGCAGAACAGGCAGGGGCCACCATCGATCATCATGAATCATAAAGGGCTCTTCATGGATTGTTTCAAGCGTAACCTTCGGCACACCAGGATAGGGATTCGGTCGAAATATGTAATGAAATTCACGCTTTAGTGCCTCTTGCACAGACTCAGTTGCGTAAACTGGCATGTCCTTGCCACTTCGAAAGTTAAAAGGGCGGATATCATCCATTCCAGCAACATGATCCTTGTGTTCATGCGTAATCACCAAGCCATCTAGGTGCTTTAAGCCCGCCCGAAGGCATTGCTGTCGAAAATCCGGACCTGAGTCAATGATAATCTGTGCAGCTTCAGTTTTGATCAGTATAGAGCTTCGCAAGCGTTGGTCCCGATGGTCATCGCTCGCACAGACGTCACATGAACATCCGATGATTGGAACTCCCTGCGAGGTGCCCGTACCGAGAAAATTAAAATCCACTTGCATTTGACAAAGGTACGCCGTCTTGAAATCGTACATTTGTTCAAAGGCAGGCAAAACGGAATTAAACGAAAAGCTTTGGATTCAAATCGCGTCGTACTCTCTGGAAAACAGAAGGCCCTCCGGATCAACCTGAACCAGGACCTCTACGGGACCTTTGCTGAAATTGGTGCAGGCCAAGAAGTCGTTCGGCATTTCTTTCGCGCTGGTGGCGCTTCAGGCACAATTGCGAAAGCAATCAGTGCCTATGACAAAGACTTTTCAGATGCGATTTACGGTGAAGAAAAGCACAGCCGCTATGTGTGCGAGAGCCGTGTTAAGAAAATGCTCAAACACGAGTATAACCTTATGCAAGAACGGCTTGATCGCAATGATCACGCCAACAAGCACTTCTTTGCTTTCGCGAATACAGTTGCCACGATCAACTTCCACAAAACCATCCAAGGGCATGGCTGGTTCGGATTGAAATTTCAAACGGACCCCAACAAGGCTCCCAATGAAGTGATCATGCATGCGCGGCTTCATGAGCCCGACGCGCTCTTGCAGCATCAATCGGTAGGAATGTTGGGGGTGAATTTGATCTATGGATGCATGTTCTTTTACAAGCGCCCGAAAGAATTGCTGCAATCCCTGTATGACAATTTGGAGCGAGATCAGATCGAAATCGATATGATCCAAATGAATGGTCCAGATTTCGAAGATGTGGACAACAGACTCCTATCACTTCAACTCGTGAAAAATGGGATGACCGATGCAGTAATCTTTTCACCTGACGGACGTAATCTGCAGGCGTCAGATGTGCTGTACAAGAAAAATATCCTCGCAATTCGCGGATCCTTTCGCCCTGTGACCAAGGTCAACATTGACATGATCGCTCAAAGCCTAAAACGATTCAAGGCCGAAAAGAAAGTGGATGAGAAAAACATCCAAGTACTCTTCGAAATCACATTGAACAATCTGTCTGCTGAGGGTGAAATCGACGAGCAAGACTTCTTGGATCGGGCGGATGTGCTTTGTTCGATTGGGCAAACTGTTCTCATTTCGAATTACCAGAAATACTACAAGTTGGTGGAATTCTTTTCACGGCACAGCACCAAAAGAATGGGGGTTATCATGGGAGCAAACACTTTGCGTCAAGTATTTGATGAAAAGTATTACCGCGATCTGAATGGCGGCATACTAGAAGCATTTGGCATTCTTTTCTCCCGGGATTTAAAAATCTACTTGTACCCATGGCTTTCAGAAGGAGCCACTGAACAATGGACTTCAGAAACCACTCCTGTTCACCCCCGAATGAAACCTCTGTTCGAGTACCTCAAATTCAACAAACGAATTGTAGATGTGGAACACGAGCCTGATATCATGGGTATATTTAGCCGTGAAGCCTTAGAACTTATAAGAACAGGCAAGTCCGGCTGGGAGAAAATGGTTCCTGACTTTGTTGACCGCATCATCAAAGAGAAACGGCTTTTTGGATACAAGGGAAAAGCGGACGGCAATTCATCCACTGAAGATATTGCGGCAGCAGCAGCGCGTGCCATCTCGCAGGGCAATCAGGAAGGATAAAAATCCGAACTAGCTTCTTCAGCAGAGGCGCGAACGAAAATTGAGTAAATAAAAAAGGCTCACCGCAATGGTGAGCCTTTTTTCATGTTTTAAAGTATCAGAATCAAGCTTCTGTCGTCTCTTCAACCACTTCTACTTCAGGATTCGGAAGTCGTGTAATGTCTCGATCATTTGTAAATGCTCGGGTTCCTGTTCCTGCTGGGATCAAGTGACCTACGATAACATTCTCTTTCAAACCATTCAAGAAATCCTGCTTTCCGCTCACAGCCGCCTCATTCAAGACTTTCGTTGTTTCCTGGAAAGACGCAGCTGATATGAATGACTTCGTCTGAAGCGATGCACGTGTGATTCCCTGGAGCAAAGGACGAGCAGTTGCTGAAATTGCATCACGGCCTTCAGCCAATGTCAAATCACGTCGTCGCAATGAACCGTTGATGTCTCGGAGCTGACGAGCTGTGATCATCTGACCCAGACGCAAATCCTCGCTATCACCAACTTCCGTAATAACAACCATTCCGAAGATTCGGTCGTTCTCACGCATGAAGTCAGCCTTTTCTACGAATTGCTTCTCCAAGAATCGCGTATCTCCTGCATCTTCGATGACAACCTTCTTCATCATCTGGCGGACAATAACTTCAAAGTGCTTGTCATTGATTTTCACGCCTTGCAATCGGTACACGTCCTGAATCTCGTTCACGATGTATTCCTGAACGGCTGTTGGGCCCATGATGTCAAGGATATCAACAGGAGTTATCGCTCCATCAGACAGGGCCATTCCAGCACGGACAAAGTCGTTGTCCTGCACCAAGATGTGCTTGGACAATGGCACCAAGTACTTGTAAACGTCTCCACGTCTTGAAGTCACGATAACCTCACGGTTACCACGCTTGATCTTACCGTACTGTACGATTCCGTCCACCTGAGAAACAACGGCCGGATTGGATGGGTTTCTTGCTTCGAAGAGTTCGGTTACACGAGGAAGACCCCCTGTAATGTCACCAGATTTACCTGCAACACGCGGAATCTTGGTCAAAATCTGTCCAATGATCGCCTCATCACCTTCCTTCACAGAGAGGTGAGCTCCTACTGGCAATGAGTAGGTCTTGATGACTTCGCCCTTCTTGTCTACGATCAAGATCGCAGGATTTTTCTTCTTATCCTTGGTTTCAGTGATAACGATCTCACGGAATCCCGTTTGTTCGTCCAATTCCTCCCGGTAAGTAACCCCTTCTTCGATCATTTCAAACTTGATGACTCCTTTGCCCTCATTGATGATGACATTGTTGTAAGGGTCCCAAGAACAAATAGAATCTCCTTTCTTGATTTTGTCCCCAGGGAACATCTTCAAAATAGAACCATAAGGAAGGATTGTCGTGCTGAGTGCAACACCCGTTTTCGGCTCAACAACCTTGAATTCTGAAGATCGTGAAACCACAACCGTTTCCTTTTCTCCTTCAGCATTGACACGAGATACCTCTCGCAAGTCATCGATCTCAACGACACCGTCAAACTTGACCTTGACGTCATTGTCATCAGAGATTTTCGAGGCCGTTCCACCTACGTGGAATGTTCGAAGCGTCAACTGCGTACCTGGCTCACCGATGGATTGTGCCGCAATGACACCAACAGCCTCACCGACTTGCACCGTGCGAGCTGTAGCCAAGTTCTTACCATAACACTTGACGCAAACTCCAGACATGGTCTCACACGTCAAGACTGAGCGTACTTCAACCTCGTCAATTCCTGCTGCCTCAATGGCCATCGCTGTGTCAAAGTCAATCTCCTCACCACCTGCAATCATGATTTCACCACTTTCAGGATGCTCTACATCATTCAAGGAAGTTCGTCCCACAATGCGATCTCCGATACCTTCGGTGATCTCATCGTTCTTTCGGAGTGGAGTAGCTACAACGCCTCGCAACGTCAGGCAATCCTGCTCAGTGATGATTACGTCTTGCGCAACATCAACCAAACGTCGCGTTAGGTAACCTGCGTCAGCCGTTTTCAAGGCCGTATCCGCAAGACCCTTACGAGCACCGTGTGTGGAGATGAAATACTCCAGGATCGAAAGACCTTCCTTAAAGTTGGAAAGGATTGGATTCTCAATGATGTCCTGACCACCCGTCGCTGAGGACTTTTGAGGCTTAGCCATCAAACCACGCATGCCTGACAACTGTCGAATTTGCTCTTTCGAACCACGTGCACCTGAGTGCATCATCATATAAATGGAGTTGAAACCTTGTTTGTCAGTTTCAATTTGATCCATCAAGATGTTCGTCAACCGTGAGTTTGTATGGGTCCAGATGTCAATGATCTGGTTGTATCGCTCGTTATTGGTGATGAGACCCATGTTGTAGTTCTCCATCACTTCCGACACCTGTTCTTTTGCACCGTCAACCAATTTGACCTTTTCATCAGGGATGATAACATCATTCAGGTTGAACGACAATCCACCTTTGAATGCATTGTAGAACCCAAGGTTTTTGATGTCATCCAAGAACTGCGCCGTACGTGGAACATTTGTCGAATTCAAAACGTGTGCAATGATTCCACGCAACGACTTCTTCGTCAACAATTCGTTGATGAATCCCGCTTCGATTGGAACGTGCTCATTGAAAAGCACGCGGCCACAGGTGGTTTCAATCAAGTGTGCCTCGTCGTTCATATCGACATAGCGCATCTTGATTTCTGCATGCAATTCAAGCTTGCCTTCCTGGTACGCAATTCGCACCTCTTCCGGTGAATAGCAAACCATGCCTTCACCTTTTACAGGCTCATCTTTCGTACCCTTCCGGATTTTCGTCATGTAGTACAGGCCCAAGACCATGTCCTGAGACGGTACAGCAATTGGAGCGCCGTTTGCTGGATTCAAGATGTTGTGCGAGGCGAGCATCAATAGCTGAGCCTCGAGGATTGCTGCATTTCCTAATGGAAGGTGAACAGCCATTTGGTCACCATCAAAGTCAGCGTTAAAAGCCGTACAAGCCAGGGGATGCAATTGAATTGCTTTTCCTTCTATCAACTTCGGCTGGAATGCCTGGATACCCAACCTGTGCAACGTTGGTGCACGATTGAGGAGCACCGGGTGTCCTTTCATGACGTTCTCCAAGATATCCCAAACTACAGGTTCTTTGGCGTCAACAATTTTCTTCGCAGACTTCACCGTCTTCACGATGCCGCGCTCAATCATTTTTCGAATGATAAACGGCTTGTAGAGTTCAGCTGCCATATTCTTTGGCAGGCCACACTCATGAAGTTTTAAACTTGGTCCAACGACGATTACCGAACGCGCCGAATAATCAACACGTTTTCCAAGCAAATTCTGACGGAAACGACCTTGCTTTCCCTTCAGGCTATCTGAAAGAGACTTCAAAGGCCGGTTGCTTTCCGTTTTGACTGCGCTCGACTTACGGCTGTTATCAAACAGGCTGTCAACCGCTTCCTGAAGCATTCGCTTCTCGTTGCGCAAGATGACCTCAGGTGCTTTTATCTCGACCAATCGCTTGAGGCGGTTGTTTCGGATGATAACACGTCGGTACAAATCATTCAAGTCAGAAGTAGCGAATCGGCCTCCATCGAGTGGAACCAGTGGTCGCAACTCAGGCGGTATAACAGGAACCACCTTCACAATCATCCATTCCGGTTTGTTTGTGATTCGGGAATTCGCATCACGAAAAGACTCCACGACCTGAAGTCTTTTCAGAGCCTCGCTCTTACGCTGTTGCGACGTTTCTGTATTCGCTGAATGGCGAAGCGTGTAAGACAATTCATCCAATTCTAGGTTTGCCAGCATATCGTGAAGCGCTTCGGCTCCCATCTTGGCAATGAATTTATTTGGATCCTTGTCGTCCAAGTATTGGTTTTCCTTTGGAAGTGCATCCAAAATGTCCAAGTACTCTTCTTCGGTCAAGAAGTCATTGACACCGAGCTCAGCATCCTCAGCTCCCTTGGCAATGCCTGGCTGAATGACGACGTATCGCTCATAGTAAATGATTTGGTCAAGCTTTTTCGACGGCATGCCCAAGAGGTATCCGATTTTGTTCGGAAGACTCTTGAAGTACCAAATGTGAGCGACCGGGACAACCAATTGGATGTGTCCCATGCGTTCGCGTCGAACTTTTTTCTCGGTAACCTCAACCCCACATCGATCACAAACGATGCCTTTGTATCGGATACGCTTGTATTTACCGCAGTGGCACTCAAAGTCTTTTACTGGACCGAAAATTCGTTCGCAGAAGAGTCCGTCACGTTCCGGCTTATATGTCCGGTAGTTGATGGTCTCTGGTTTCAAAACTTCACCGTGAGATTGCTCGAGAATCATCTCGGGCGATGCCAATGAAATCGTGATGGTATTGAAGTCGCTCGAAAGCTGCTTGGGTTGTTTTTGCTGAAACATAAATGGCAGTTCTATGCTGTGATCAATCTAAAGAAACAGTCAGTCCCAATCCACGCAATTCGTGGAGCAAGACATTGAAAGACTCAGGGATGCCCGGTGTTGGCATGTTTTCCCCTTTGACGATGGACTCGTAGGCTCGAGCACGACCATTGACGTCATCGGACTTCACAGTGAGAATCTCTTGCAAGATGTTCGCTGCACCGAATGCCTCCAACGCCCACACTTCCATCTCTCCAAAACGCTGGCCACCAAATTGTGCTTTACCACCGAGCGGCTGCTGCGTAATCAAAGAGTAAGGGCCAATGGAACGAGCATGCATCTTATCGTCAACCATGTGGCTCAGTTTGATCATATAAATGATACCGACTGTTGCTGGTTGGTCAAAGCGCTCTCCCGTTCCTCCATCGTGTAAGTAGGTCACACCACATTCAGGAACTCCGGCTTCATTGGTGATTTCCGTGATCTGCTCAAGCGTAGCTCCGTCAAAAATTGGAGTCGCGTATGTGCGTCCCAAGTTTTGGCCGGCCCAACCCAATACAGTCTCATAAATCTGTCCCAAGTTCATTCGAGATGGTACACCAAGCGGATTCAAAACAATGTCTACCGGTGTTCCATCTTCGAGGAAAGGCATGTCCTCTTGTCGGACAATCTTGGCAACGATTCCTTTGTTTCCGTGACGTCCTGCCATCTTGTCTCCCACCTTAAGCTTTCGCTTCTTGGCTACATAAACTTTCGCCAATTTCACAATCCCTGTTGGAAGTTCATCTCCTACAGTGACTTGGAATTTTCGTCGCTTGTATGCACCTAGAATGTCGTTGTACTTCAGGTGGTAGTTGTGTACGACGCGTCTCACCAACTTGCTATTGGCTTCATCGCGGACCCAACCTTCGCTATTGATGGTCAAATAATCCAAGCTATTCAAGATCTTCTGGGTGAACTTCACTCCTTTCTTGACTTGCTCTTCTTTGTAGTAGTTGTTGACCCCTTGGCAGACCTTTCCACCAACAAGTTTCATGAGTTTTTCCACCAACACTTTCTTCAGTGATGCTGCTTCAACGTCAAATTCCTTGTCAATGGATTCCAAAACAGCTTTATCAGCTGCTTTCGACTTGCGGTCCTTGATGGCACGAGAGAATAGCTTCTTCTCAATGACAACGCCTTGACCTGAAGGAGGCATCTTCAATGAAGCATCCTTCACATCACCTGCCTTGTCTCCGAAAATGGCTCGAAGTAGCTTTTCCTCAGGGCTTGGATCTGATTCTCCCTTCGGAGTAATCTTACCGATGAGGATATCACCTTCTTTCACCTCAGCGCCTATCCGAATCAAACCGTGTTCGTCCAGGTCGCTTGTAGCTTCCTCACTAACGTTTGGAATATCACTTGTCAGTTCTTCCACTCCCCTCTTCGTGTCGCGCACTTCAAGCACATACTCATCAACGTGGAGCGAAGTGAAAATGTCCTCTCGAACAACACGCTCATTGATGACAATTGCATCCTCAAAGTTGTAACCATTCCATGGCATAAATGCCACGCGCATGTTCTGTCCCAAAGCCAACTCTCCGTTGTCTGTGGAATAACCTTCAACCAAAATTTGCCCGGCGTGAACTGCGTCACCCTTCTGAACAATTGGACGGAGGTTCATGCATGTGCCTTGGTTGGTTCTGCGGAACTTAGGAATTTCGAGCACATTCACAGAGTCTTCAAATGAAACAAGTTCATCCATTTCGTCCATGGTGTACTTGATATGGATCTCGTTCGCGTCAACGAATTCAATCATACCATCAGACTCAGCGCGCATGAGAATTCGAGAATCCTCCGCAACTGATTTCTCCAAACCTGTTCCTACGATTGGAGCCACTGGCTTCATCAATGGTACAGCCTGGCGCATCATGTTTGACCCCATTAGAGCACGGTTCGCATCATCATGCTCCAAGAATGGAATCAACGAAGCTGCGATGGACGCAATCTGGTTTGGAGCGACATCCATGTAATGCAGTTGGCCAGGAGCTACTTGTGGAAAGTCACCCTCCAACCTTGCTTTCACAATGTCGTTGGTGAATGTACCGTCTTTCGCAACAGGAGCATTTGCCTGAGCAATGAGGTTTGAATCCTCATCTTCCGCTGACAAGTAAATGACATCTTTCGGATCTGTGGAAACCTTTCCTCCTTCGACTTTTCGATAAGGTGTCTCAATGAAGCCCAAACGATTCACTTTCGCATACACGCAAAGTGAACTGATGAGTCCAATGTTCGGCCCCTCAGGCGTTTCGATTGTACAGAGTCTACCGTAGTGGGTATAGTGTACGTCTCGAACCTCAAAACCTGCACGTTCACGAGAAAGTCCACCCGGTCCGAGTGCCGAAATTCTTCGTTTGTGCGTAACCTCACTCAATGGATTCGTTTGATCCATGAATTGAGACAATTGGTTTGTTCCGAAGAAGCTATTGATCACCGAGCTCAGTGTCTTGGCATTGATCAAATCCGTCGGTGTAAACACCTCATTGTCCCGGACATTCATGCGTTCGCGAATGGTTCGTGCCATACGCGCTAAGCCGACACCAAACTGGCTGTACAATTGCTCACCTACTGTTCGAATGCGACGATTCGAAAGGTGGTCAATGTCATCGACATCTGCATTTGAATTGACCAGATCAAGCAAATACTTGATGATCAATAGAATGTCATCTTTCGTCAATGTTCGATCCTGGACATCTTCTTTGATGTTCAACTTCCGGTTGATACGGAAACGACCTACTTCACCAAGGTCATAACGTTGTTCAGAAAAGAACAACTTATCAATGACACCTCGAGCTGTATCCAAATCTGGCGGCTCAGCATTCCGAAGTTGGCGGTAGATATACTCAACTGCCTCCTTTTCAGAATTTGAACTATCCTTTTGGAGCGTGTTGTAGATAATCGCATAATCGGACTGGTTGATGTCCTCCTTATGGAGAATAATCGTCTTCGCTCCCGAATCATGGATTAAATCCAAGTGATCTTTTTCGAGGATCGTCTCACGATCCAACACAACCTCGTTTCGTTCGATGCTAACCACCTCGCCAGTGTCTTCATCAACAAAATCTTCCACCCATGTTTTGAGAACACGTGCGGCAAGTCGTCGCCCAATGGCGCGTTTCAAACCGGTTTTGGTCACCTTCAATTCGTCAGCCAAATTGAAGATATCCAAAATATCTCGGTCAGTTTCAAATCCAATGGCACGCAACAGCGTGGTCACCGGTAATTTTTTCTTTCGATCGATGTAAGCGTACATGACACTGTTAATGTCTGTAGCAAATTCAATCCAGGAGCCCTTGAATGGTATGATTCGGGCACTTTAAAGTTTGGTTCCATTGGCGTGTCGGCTCTGGCCGAAAAACACACCCGGTGATCGATGTAATTGATTGACAATCACACGTTCAGCTCCATTCACAACAAAAGAACCTTGAGGAGTCATGTAAGGAATGGTACCGAGGTACACATCCTGAACAATGGTCTCAAAATCTTCGTGCTCAGGATCCGTGCAATAAAGCTTCAATTTTGCCTTCAGCGGAACGCTGTAGGTCAACCCTCTTTCGATGCATTCATTGATTGAATAGCGAGGAGGATCAACGAAATAATCTAGGAATTCGAGAACGAACTGGTTCCGGGTGTCAGTGATGGGAAAATTCTCACTGAAAACCTTGAAGAGCCCTTCAGATTCTCGATTCTCGGGATTGGTCTCAAGTTGGAAAAATTCCTGGAATGATCGCAATTGAATATCCAGAAAGTCAGGTCGTGATAACGGGAGCTCCACTGAGGAGAAGCTAATCCGTTCCGTAGTATTTGGTTTCACCAGAGTCATGGTGGTATGAGTTCTAGAGTGGAAACAGGCGAGTTGGGTACAGGTTCAGACAAAAGCACAAAAAGTCCGGGTGGGGAACCTGTTTCCCCACCTGGACCTAAAAGGGTTAAAGTATGGGCTTACTTAAGCTCAACTTCTGCACCGGCTTCTTCAAGCTGCTTTTTCAAGGCTTCCGCTTCGTCCTTCGCAACTCCTTCCTTTACAGGACCTGGAGCGCTATCAACGATTGCTTTTGCTTCTTTCAAGCCAAGACCGGTGAGTTCTTTCACTGCTTTCACAACTGCAAGCTTCGCAGAGCCAGCAGCGTTCAAGATTACGTCAAATTCAGACTTTTCTTCAGCGGCTCCGCCGTCTCCGCCGGCACCAGGACCTGCGGCTACTGCTACTGCTGCTGCAGCTGGCTCAATGCCGTGTTCGTCTTTCAAGATTGTGGCAAGTTCGTTCACCTCTTTTACTGTGAGGTTTACGAGCTCTTCCGCCATTTTGTTCAAATCAGCCATGATTGTTGATTGAATGATTAATTTCTAATTTATTTGAAAAATGTCAAGCACCTCGGGATTCCAAGGCTTTGACTAAACCGGATAGGGTATTGCTTCCAGATTGCAGAGCTCCAACAACGTTCTTCGCTGGGGACTGCAACAACGATACAATCTCACCAATAAGCTCTTCTTTCGATTTGATCGAAGTCAATGCTTCCAATTGGTCAGCTCCTACATAACAGGCTTCTTCTACGTAAGCTGCTTTTAGAACTGGCATCTCATGCTTCTTACTAAACTCCTTGATCAGTCGAGCTGGCGCGTTGCCAATATCTCCTGTCATCAAAGCCGTTTGCCCCACCATGGAGCCATACAACTCTTCGAAGTCCTTGTTATCAACACGCTCCATGGCCTTGCGAAGAAGTGTATTCTTCACAACCCGCAGGGTAATGTTGTTCTTGAAACTTTCTCGGCGCAAAAGAGTCGTAGCCTCAGCATCGAGCCCGGAGGCGTCAGTGAGGTACAAAACATTCTTCTCCTGCAACACCTGCGTCAATTCATCAATCAACTGGTCTTTTTCTTGTCGAGTCATGATTATTCAGATTAAGCAGTTACCGATTTTTGATCAACCAAGATTCCAGGGCCCATGGTCGAGCTCATAGAGATGCTCATCATGTAAGATCCTTTCGCTGAGGCCGGCTTCAAACGCATCAAAGTCGTTAAGACTTCTGCTGCATTTTCTTCCAGCTTCTTTGCATCGAAAGAAACTTTACCCACTGAAGCGTGAATGATTCCATATTTGTCAACCTTGAAATCAATCTTTCCAGCTTTTACGTCTTGTACAGCCTTGCCAACATCCATCGTTACTGTTCCAGATTTGGGGTTAGGCATTAATCCTCGTGGACCGAGAACACGTCCTAACGCACCAACCTTTCCCATCACTTGTGGAGTGGTAATAATTACATCAATGTCGGTCCAGCCGCCCTTGATCTTGTCAATGTACTCGTCGAGTCCAACGAAATCAGCACCAGCATCTTTCGCATCCTGCTCTTTGTCAGGATTGCAAAGCACCAACACCTTGATCGATTTTCCTGTTCCGTGAGGAAGAGAAACCGTTCCACGAACCATTTGGTTCGCCTTTCGTGGGTCTACTCCGAGTCGCACAGCTAAATCCACTGTTGCGTCGAACTTTACGGTAGAACATTCTTTTACCATGGCAGAAGCCTCGGTTAACGAATAAACTTTCTCAGGTTCAACCTTTCCAGCAATCGCTTTCTGGTTCTTTGTTAATTGTCCCATTTTGTGCAATTATTGACTTAGAAGGGAGGAGTTCCGTCGACGCGAAGCCCCATGCTACGTGCAGTACCGGCTACCATTTTCATGGCAGATTCGACGGTAAAGCAGTTCAAATCGGGCATCTTGTCTTCTGCAATTGCGCGAACTTGGTCCCAAGACACCTTTCCTTTCTTGATGCGATTAGGTTCAGGAGAACCGCCTTTTAATTTGGCGGCTTCCATCAACTGCACCGCGGCAGGAGGAGTCTTAATGACAAACTCGAATGATTTGTCACTGTAGACCGTGATC
>CAJQMI010000099.1 GCA_905479395.1 uncultured Flavobacteriales bacterium | reverse complement strand
CAGCTGTTGGACGAGGTTGAATTGCCCGACCCTTCAGCGCTTTTTGAACGCTACCCGCACGAGCTCAGTGGCGGGCAAAAGCAACGGGTCATGATTGCGCTTGCCTTGGCAGCAAAGCCCGCACTCTTGATTGCTGATGAGCCCACTACCGCACTCGACGTAACCGTTCAAAAGGCTGTTTTGCAACTTTTAAGTCGCTTGAAGCAACGCAGAAAGCTCGCCATCTTGTTCATCACCCATGACCTCGACGTCGTGCGCGACATCGCCGATCACGTGTTGGTCATGCAACACGGTAAGCTGGTGGAGCAGGGGAGCGTTGCAGCGGTAATGACTCATCCGAAGCATCCTTATACAAGAGCCTTAATTGCTGCCAAAGACATTCAGCCACGGACCATAGGCGCAACATTCGGACAACCCCTTGTTGTGGCTACAAACGTGGTCAAGTCGTTTCCATTGAAACAGAATTTCTGGGGGAAAACCACCCGAAGTTTCAACGCCGTGGATGACGTGAGTGTGACCATTCGCGAAGGAGAGCGTGTCGGACTCATCGGAGAAAGCGGAAGCGGCAAGTCCACCCTCGGTCGAGCACTCATTGGACTCACCCCTTTGTCCGATGGCCAAGTGACCCTTGCGGGCGTTCCGGTCGAATATGATCGAACAACGTCCATGCGTCAAATTCGCCGCACTGCTCAACTGGTATTCCAAGACCCGTACAGCGCTCTGAACCCAAAAATACCTGTGGGACAAGCCATCGCTGAGGTTTATGAGCATTTGGGAATGGAAGCCCGGAAAGCGGCTGACCGCTCCATTCAATTGATCCAAGAAGTTGGCCTAAATGCTGAAGACGCCGAGCGATATCCTGGGAATTTTAGCGGAGGGCAGCGCCAGCGGTTGGTCATCGCTCGCGCGCTTGCGGTCGAACCAAAGTTCATCGTATTGGATGAAAGCGTTGCTGCATTGGATGTTCAAATCCAACGTGACATTCTGAATTTATTGGCCAAAATTGGAGACGAACGCAACCTTACATACCTCTTCATTAGCCACGATCTTTCGGTCGTGGCATCGTTTTGCAACCGCTTGCTCATCATGCACCAAGGTCGCATTGTTGAACAAGGTGCAACCGAAGACATCTTGGAGCATCCACAAAATGCCTACACGCAGGAATTATTGGCAAGCCGACCGGGAAAAGTTCCGTTGACAACTGCCTGAATTTCATCCCTACGGAGCGCGGTCATTTTGTAATTTGGTGCTCTCAAAGCATCTTCCCTTCCCATGTCCGATTCGCTGATTCTACAACAAAAGTCCGATGGCATCTTGACCATCACCATCCAACGGCCTCAAGCGCTAAATGCGCTGAACGCTGACGTTATTGCAACGTTGGCTGAAGCCATTGATGTGGCTCAGACCGACGCAGATGTTAAGACCGTTATTCTGACCGGAAGCGGAGACAAGGCCTTTGTGGCTGGTGCTGACATCAAAGAATTTGCGGATTTCTCTGGCAAGCAAGGAAAAGTACTCGCACAGCAAGGCCAAAACTTGCTCTTCAATCGAATTGAACGCAGCGCAAAGCCAGTGATTGCTGCAATCAATGGTTTTGCACTTGGAGGAGGCCTCGAACTGGCTCTCGCCTGCCACATCCGCATCGCATCGGACAATGCCCGCATGGGGTTGCCCGAAGTTTCATTGGGAGTGATTCCCGGATATGGGGGTACCCAACGTTTGCCGCAGATCGTGGGCAAAGGAAAAGCTCTGGAAATGATTTTATCCGCCAAGATGATTGGAGCAGAAGAAGCTGCCTCCTGTGGTTTGGTGAACGCAGTCGTATCGCCAGACGCACTGCATGACGCTGCTCAAAAAATGGCCCGATCCATCATGAAGAATTCACCCAAAGCGGTTTCAACCGCCATCCAGGCCGTGCTTGCTGGCTATGAAGATGGGATCAACGGATTTGATGCTGAGATCAATTGCTTCGGCGCCTCTTTTGAAACAGAAGACTTCAAAGAAGGCACCCAAGCATTCATCGAGAAAAGGAAACCTCTATTTTCCGGAAAATGAGCAATTCAACCGAAGTCTTCATTCAAAATCGCTCAGGCCACCCTTTGCCTGAATATGCCACAATTGCGAGCGCTGGGCTTGACGTCCGCGCCAAACTTGAACACCCCCTCGTTTTGCAACCTGGCGAATGGAAATTGATTCCCACTGGGCTTTTTGCAGCACTGCCTGTTGGTACAGAGCTTCAAGTTCGGCCACGAAGTGGCTTGGCATTCAAACACGGCGTGACTGTTTTGAATTCACCCGGCACAATTGACGCAGATTACCGCGGCGAAATCGGTGTTTTGCTCATCAATCATGGCGCCAAACCCTTCACTGTGGAGCACGGCGAACGAATTGCTCAACTTGTTTTGGCCCGATACGAGCAAATCAATTGGAAAGAAACTGAGAACTTGCCTTCTTCTGATCGCGGCACAGGAGGTTTTGGAAGCACTGGAACGCGATAACACGAATCCATGAACATCATCATTCCCATGGCCGGACGCGGCAGTCGCCTCCGCCCTCACACCCTCACTGTTCCGAAACCTCTAATGCCCGTTGGTGGGAAACCCATCGTCGAACGACTCGCAGAAGACATCGTTGCGATGAGTTCCGAAAAGGTGGAAGAAATTGCTTTTGTCATCGGCGACTTTGGTGAAGAAACCGAGGAGCAGCTTTTGCAGATTGCCGAACGGTTGGGTGCGAAAGGCCACATCTGTCATCAAGATGAACCTTTGGGAACGGCGCATGCCATTCTATGCGGGCAGCAATGCCTGAATGGTCCTGTCGTTGTTGCTTTTGCAGACACATTGTTCCGCGCTGATTTTCAAATTGACCCCGATGCAGATGGGGTGTTGTTCGTCAAGCAAGTCGACAACCCCAGCGCTTTCGGTGTGGTGGTCACAGACGAACAAGGCGCCATCACTGAATACGTTGAAAAGCCCGAATCATTCATCAGTGATTTGGCCATGATCGGCATTTATGCGTTTCGCGATGGCGCTAGACTCAAAGCTGAATTGCAGCGGCTCATTGATGAAAACATCATCAAGGGTGGCGAATACCAACTTCCCGATGCATTGCGGCACATGACACAAGCCGGCATGCGCTTCGAACCGGGTACCGTGGGTGAATGGATGGACTGTGGAAACAAAGTGGCCACCGTCGATACCAACCAACGCATCTTGGAGCTGACCAAAGACGAATTGAAAACCCCTGCAAGTGCGATCATAGAAAACAGCTTGATATTGCCTCCTTGCCACATTGGTGAAGGGGCTGTCATTCGGCATTCAATCATTGGCCCACATGTGAGCGTGGGAGATGGCACGGTCATTGAAGACTCTCGGATTAGCAATTCCCTCATTCAAGGGAACACCACCATCCAAAAAAAGGTAATGAATGCATCGATGATTGGCAATCACGCCTCCATTGCAGGCAAATCCGATGACATCAGCCTTGGAGATTACAACGCTATTTAAACACTTTGTCCGATCCCCAACCCATGAAACGCCGCCAACCCATCCGCACCGCCCGAACCCTCCTGCAAAGCTGGGTACTTGCACTTTTTGCGGCATTCATGGCGCTATCGGGTTGTAAAATCGGGGCTGATTTGAGTGCGCTCCCTACGTACACGGAAGATTTTCAACGCACATATTTCGAAGCTCAAAATCACTGCCTCAAAGGTGACTTGGATCTCGCGTACACGGGATTCCTCTCATGCCTGGAATTGGAGCCAGAAGAAACAGCACTGAGGTTCGATCTCGCCAAAATAGACCTGCAACGCGAACGTTTCGAAGCTGCGTTGGTTCACCTCGATGCTGCTTGCAGCTCAGACAAAGAAAATCGTTGGTACCGTGAATATCGTGCCAAAGCTGCGCTGCCTTTGCTCCTTTTTGAAAGCGCCTTGGAAGATTTGATGTTTGTGCAAAATCAACGGCCCGGCGATTTGGAATGGACCTTGGAGTGGTCCTTGATGTTGGCAGATGAAGGGGCGCCACAGCAAGCCTTGCTGCTTTGTGACCACTACGAATCGCTCGCTCCGGGAGATCCGGACGTGCTCCTTCAGAAATTGTACTTCCTCGAATTGCTTGAAGATTACGAAGAAATTTATGCTTCACTGGAGACCGCGGTGTTGAATCATCCCGACGTCCCAGAATTCAAAATGCAATGGGCCCAAATGCTTCAGGCCACGGGTCAAAGCGAGCAGGCCATGCAAGTGCTGAAGACATTGGCCAACGAAGACCCAACAAATGGCTTGGTTCAACTGGAATTGGCTCAATTGTACACCCAATTCGATGACATCGAACAGGCCCAAAACGCCCTGCGGAACGCATTCGCTTCAGAGGAAGTCTATCCCGAGGAAAAACAGGAGATCCTTGTGCAGTACCTCCAAATCATTGGGCTTGCCGAAGCCAATCCGGACATCGCATTGGACAATGACATCCTCAGCGCCTTGAAAGAACTGATTGACATCGCGCTGCGAATGCATCCAGATCATGCCCCCATTCTGATGGTAGCGGCGGATTTCGAACAATCAGCAGGCAACGAGGCTCGTGCGCAAAAACACTTGCTCAAAGCCGTAAGCGCAAACCCTGGCAACCGACTTGCATGGTCCAACCTCATTGCCCTCGACGCGAACCTTGGCCAAATTGAAACCATGGCTGAGCACGCCATCGATGCAATGGAACGGTTTCCACTCGATGTTGAGTTCGCATTGATGACAGGAATGGCACATTTGGACTTGAAAGATTACAACACATCCGTTGATGCCTTGGAGCGTAGTTTGGGATTGCTCTTGGACGATCCAGCCCTTGAAGCAAGGGTTGCTGCGATGCTCGGAGATGCACTGCACGCGCTTGGGCAGGATGATCGCGCAGCCAATGCCTATGAACAGAGTCTCGACCGTGAACCCGATAATCCGATGGTTTTAAACAACCATGCTTATTACCTCGCACTGTCCGGTGAAAATTTGGAGAGGGCATTGGAGTGCAGCACCCGGGCATTGGAGCTGAACCCGTCCAGTGCCAACTTGATGGACACACACGCTTGGGTTCTGTTCAAATTGGAACGCTATCCGGAAGCGATGGATTACATCACACAGGCTTTGATCAATACGGAAAAATTGGGGCCTGCCTTCCTCGAACATGACGGCGATATTCGCTCAGCCATGGGTGATAAAGAAGGAGCGATCAATTCTTGGAAAAAAGCCCTTGAATTGGGCGGAGATGAGGAGTCTATTGTTCCCAAAATCAACGGAAATCGATGATTCCTGTTTTCCGAAATATCGTTCCTTGCCTGATCTTGGGGGTCATCATTGTCACAGGATTTTCCAGCTGTTCGAACGAAAAGCGACTGGCAAAAGGGAAGCCACTGCGAAATTTGAATGCCAACCAAGTGTTGGCCAACTTCGAAGCCGCAGAGTTTCAATGGGACTGGATAGGCATGAAAATCAGTGTGGATGTGGAATCCCCCGAAGGGAATCAATCCTTCAAGGCAACGGTCCGCATGGCAAAAGACAGCGCCATCTGGATGAGCATCTCTCCCGCCCTTGGCGTCGAAGTGGCTCGCATTTTGCTCTCACCTGATTCTGTTCAATTTTTCAGTAAGATTCCAGGGAATAAGTTTTTTTATACGGGCAACTACGATGCATTGAGCGAATGGGCAGACAATCCACTTGAATTCGTGGACGTCCAAGCAATTTTAGGCGGAAAGCCAATGGGCCTCGACGCCGAGAACGGCAAGTACATTGCACGCACAGATGTTCAGCGGTATGCATTGGTAGGCAGATACAAACGACAAGTGAAACGGGTCATTGGAATCAATGACAATGCCCTGACTCCGCAAGACTCCCTGAACATTCAATTGCCCACAAGACGTTACGAGCGTCTGAGAAATCGTGCAGACGATGAGGATCTGTTGATTCAACGGCATTGGTTTGATGGCATCACATTTGATCCTTTGCAAGACCAGTTCAACGATCTGTATCACCAACGCTCCTTGACCTTGAACCGTTCCGAATTCGAAGAAAGCGACAATGGTCGTTTTCCGAGGGCTTTTGAAGTGCTGATCCGAACCATGGACGGCGATTTGAAAATGGAATGGAATGTTTCGCGCATCCGATTTGGCCGGCCTTATGACTTTCCGTTTACCATCCCTGAAAACTATGAGCAGCGCACGGGATTTTAAATTGCCCCTCGGAAGATCGGCTGCAAGGCCTGGCGTTTTTTTGGCTGCATTCATGCTCTGGTCAGTCGTTTCATGCGCTCAAAACAAGGCCGCACTTCAGGCGCAACGAGATGCGCTTGAAAAGAAATTAGCGACCACCGAGCGTTTGCTAAGTGAAGCCGCCTCCAACAAGAATGATGCACTTGTGTCGCTTCGCTTGATTGACGAACGCATGGGACTGCGCGAGCAACTCATCAATCATCACCGCACTGAGATCCGTTCCATTGAGCGCTCAATGACCAATACGGACAGTGAAATCCGAACACTTGAAGGGCATATCTCTGCTTTGAAAGACGAATATGCTCGTATGATTCAGGCCGCACACAAGCAATCTTTGTCCCAAAACCCATGGCTTTACCTATTCTCAGCAGCCGATTTCACGCAAGCCTCGATTCGGTTTCGCATGCTGCAGTCCTATAGCTCACTGCGCAAAGTACATGTCGCACAAATTGAATCTGCTCAGCTCAATCTCTCCGACAACCGCACCGATCTCATCTCTGAGAAATCAGCTATGGAAACAGCATTGAGCGACGTCCGAAAAGAACGCAATGCCTTGGCCAAAGACCGCAACAAGCGCGCCGAAATCGTCCGGGACTTGAAAGGGAAAGAATCCAGTTTGCGGGCTGAAGTCAAAAAATCAAAGGCAGAGCAAAAACGCCTGAATGAGTCCATTCGAAAGATCATTGAGTCGGAATTGGCAGCAGAACGCGCAAGTTCTGCCGGCGAGTTTGCTCTTACACCAGAAGGAAAAATTGTATCTGCAGCCTTTGAAAGCAACCGCGCCTCACTGCCTTGGCCGGTGATCAGGGGTGTGATCACTGGAAAATTTGGCAAGCAGTCCCATCCAACATTGCCGGGAATTACATTCGAAAACAACGGGATAGACATCAGCACAGAACAAGCGAGCTCAGTTTTGGCAATATTTGCTGGCTCTGTGTCCAGCGTATTTCCTATCCCGGGCGCAGGCCAAACGGTGATTCTTTCCCACGGTGCCTTTCGCACGGTTTACAGCAATTTGGAAGGCGTTCAATTGAAAAAAGGTGACCGGCTTGAAGCCCGCGAGAAAATCGGTTCGGTCCGCCCCAACAACAGCCAAAACGTGCTGCACTTTGAAGTGTGGAAGGTCGCTGGCAACTCGC
>CAJQMI010000098.1 GCA_905479395.1 uncultured Flavobacteriales bacterium | reverse complement strand
TGTGGTCGGGCCTTCTCCAAATGCGATTGAGCTGCCCTCAAGATCGATGAAGTTCCAAGTGACCGCGTAGGCTGCATCGTATTGAGACAAATTCAATAGGGGGCTCATTTCAGGGCAGCGTTCCACCGTTACAGCATCAAACGACTCAACGATTTCCGCTGGCAATGCGACTACGCTGAGTTCTCCCGTAATCATGGGAGATGGGCAGTTTTCGAATAGCGTGAAGGCTTGGTATATTCCATTTGCCTCCAACGGCGTTGCTTCCATGGTTAGTGTGTTTGCTGTGACATTGCCCCAATAAGGATGAAACCATTGAAGGCTTCCTTCGCCCACCGGCGCACCCCAGATTTCCCATGGAGTGCCCTCGCAAATTTCCTCGAAACCATTGATTGTAGGGGGAAGCGGAGTGGGAATCACCTCGAGCCAGAGTGAGTCCGGTAGCATCGGACAGGTTCCCACAGTGCCGTTTACAGTATACCATCCTGTGGCCAGTGGATTGGCATTTTGAATATTGAGTTCAGATGCACTGGAAGTAAAACCGTTTTCGCCATTCCATTCCCATTCAGTGAGCTCCGGTCCAAAGGCTTCCGCTTCTGCATTTTCTCCTTCGCAAATCTGGATCAGTTCAATGGGCTGATTGAATCCATCTAAGATCTCGAGCTCTTCGGGTGGAACGATGTTAAAGTTGAAGGTGAGCGGCTCGGAATCACAACCGTCGAGATTCGCAATCACGTAGTAGCCTTGCTCATCGCTCCATTCGGTGTTTGGTATTACCCATGGATTGCCGCCGCCCAATACCTCTCCATTCTCTGTGAACCAAGAGAAGACTGCGCCATTCGCATTAGAGTTGGCAGTGAACATCGCTTCATTCTGAAGGCAAGCATCGGGCGCTTCTACATTGAGAACCTCGGGATTTTCCGAAACCTGAATGTAAATTGAGTCAGGGATGAGCGGACAATTGTCCAATATTCCATTGAGTGTGTACCATCCGGAATCTTCCGGCAACAAGTTGTTGAGTTGCACACCAGGCAAAGTACCAATCGGCGAGTTTCCAGGACCTGTCCAAATATAATTTGATCCAGGAGTCACTTCAGTTTCGATGATGACAGTGCTGCCAGCACAAACGAAATCTGCAACAGGGTTAATTTGAGCAGTTGCTTGGGAGGTGATATTGACATTGAAGAAATCAGGTTCAGATAAGCATCCATGATCGCTTGCAGTAACGCTGTAGAGACCAGAATCAGAAGATTGCGTGGTTTCAATTTCCATGGTGAGGTTTCCATCGAGCATTCCGTTTGGTCCGTACCAATCATAGTTTCCGGGGGCAGCGGTATCCGCTATTAGCAATAAGGGTTCACCTTCACAAAGCAGCGGAGTTCCCGAAATAACAGGCGCATCTGGAATGGCATAGACCAGCAGGTACATGGAATCACTCTGAATCGGGCAAGCTCCAACGTATCCTGAAATAAAGTATTCGCCTGCATCATCAAATGAAGCATTTCCAAGTTCGACGGTGTTGCCTTGTGCTGTAAAGCCTCCTGGTCCCGTCCAGTCGTATGTTGCTGAATTCAAGACGTTGGAGGCTAAGGTGACGGGATCTCCATCACAAATGGTGTTGTCCTCGATGTCTATGGTGTAGGATTGCTCACCAAAGTTGCTGAAGTAGCCATAGCGTGTCCCTGAGCTAGCTCCACCGTTGATGATGCCCAGATGAAATTTCACGCTTGAATTTGAAAGGCGAGATGCCTGCAATAGAGGCACAAAAGAAGTGGCGGTTATATTGGCATATTTCCAGTCACCGCTTGTCCCTGGAACATCGCTGAAGTCGGAGGCTGTGACGAGATTGGCATTGCCATTGAATTCAAAATCATCCTCTCCACCGGTCTGCACCAAGATTTTCAATCCGATGAATTCATTTGTTGATCTGACAAAAGCCACTTCTTGTGATCCTGTGCAAATGATTGAGGGCAATAATGCACCTCCAATTTCGCATCCAAATCCAGTCATGTGCAACGCATAAACCGGAGCACTCGCCTCATAGTACGCGGCATTTGCGCTCAACGTGTGCGTGTAAATGGACGACAACGTCGCAAGTGTGCTGACCACGTTTCCGTTGACTGAAATCGTAGTGTTGGGCTCAGTAGGAATGAAAAACACCTTGTCAGGACCATTCAAGTTTCCTTTCACTGCAATGTACTCGGTTCCTACAATTGATACGGGGACAATTTGATCGCCCATAATGTCTGCACAGCCGCCATAGGGAGTTCCTGCTACCGAGTCATCGCTCATCGTGATGGCAATCGGATTGTTTGATGTTACGACGGTTCCAAAAGGGTGCTGGCTCGCTAGGGTAGATGAAGCGCGTCCGCTCCAGGTTTGACCCTCATCTAAAACGATGCTAAACGTGATATTTGGTGCGTGGCCTTGTATGGGCTTTTTGGGAGTGATTTGGATGATGGTGTTGTCTTCTGTTGCAACAATGTCAAACGATGAGGTGGACTGCGTATAGCTATTGTTCAAGTAGTTTTGAAAAGGCACGAAAAACGCAGTTCCAAGAGCGTTTGAACCTTTTAATGAAAAAATATCAGGATTTAAGTTGTTGGAAGGGTTGACTTCGTAATACGCTTGTAACAAGGCTGTTGAGGTGATGTGCAGTCCAAGATTAAGCACCGTGTTGGCCGGTTTGTTTTCGATGATGGAAAGCCAAGGAGCAAGGTTCAATGATGAGACACTGTTGGCAGGAATGGTCAGCGTTTGTGTTGGAAACCCTGGGTTTGCAGGCTGCTCGACGGTCACAACGGCAGCCTCATCAAATGTTGCAAATCGGAGAAGGGTAGGGCTGTCTCCATGATTTGCCCAAACTTCAGGGGCTACAAACCAAAATTCAGTATCTACTTGAGCAATGGTTGAAAGGGAAACAAAGGCAGCACATATTCCAATAGCTGCAGTACGAATTTGTTGAATGAGCGTCATTGTTCTCTTGATTGGAGGTGCCGGGCTTGATCAACGATTCCAGCAACCACACTGGGGTCTAACAGCGTTGATGTGTCGCCAAATCGCTCGTAATCGCCTGATGCAATTTTACGCAGAATGCGCCGCATGATTTTTCCAGACCGAGTTTTGGGCAGTCCTTCGACTATTTGAATGCGATCGGGCCGAGCTATTTTTCCGATACCCAGCACAACTTGCGCTTCTATAGCTGATCGCATTTTCAATGCTTCCGAACCCTCGTATGCGCGCTCGCAAATGACGAATGCATAGATCCCTTGGCCTTTGATTTCGTGCTCACAACCTACGACTGCGGATTCGATAACTCCTGACGTCTGGTTGATTGCCGATTCGATTTCGGCTGTTCCAAACCGGTGCCCAGAGACATTTATGACATCGTCTACCCTCCCAATGACCCTGTACATTCCATCTTTGTCTCGCTTGGCTCCGTCCCCTGTGAAGTAGCGTCCCGGGAAGGGGCGGAAGTAAGTGTTCAAGCAGCGTTCATGGTCGCCATAAGTCGTTCGAATCATGCTCGGCCAAGGCGATTCAATGCACAGCAATCCTTCTTTTTCATTCGCATGAATAGGCGTTCCTTGTGGGTCTACCAAAACCGGGTGAATACCTGGCAAAGGATAGCCGGCATGGGCTGGTTTTTGAGGGCTTAGGTTGCCCAATCCACTGATCATGATTCCGCCGGTCTCGGTCTGCCACCAGGTGTCAACGATTGGGCATTTTGATTGACCAACCTTTTGGTGGTACCAATGCCAAGCTTCCTCGTTGATGGGCTCTCCCACGGATCCCAGAACTCTGAGCGTTTCGAGGTTGTGCCGTTCGACATGTTCGTCTCCACACGCCATGAGGGCTCGTATTGCGGTGGGTGCGGTGTAAAACTGTGTCACCTTGTACTTTTCGCAAATCGCCCAATACCTCCCGGGATCGGGATATGTCGGAATGCCTTCGAACATGACAGTTGTTCCGCCTTGAAGCAGTGGACCATAAACAATGTAGGTGTGCCCGGTGATCCAGCCGATGTCAGCCGAGCACCAGTAGACGTCTCCGGGTTGGCACTGGAATACGTTGGCAAAGGAATAACCCGCATAGACCGTATAGCCTCCATGTGTGTGAACGACGCCCTTGGGCTTTCCCGTCGAACCTGACGTGTACAGGATGAAGAGCATGTCTTCAGCGTTCATGATTTCTGGAGTGCAATGCGATTCATCACCAGAATTTTCAATGACATCTTCCCACCAGACATCTCGTTTTTGTACCATGGTACACTTGCCGGAAGTGACGCGTTTTACGATGACATTGCGAACGGATGTGTTTTCTTTCAGCGCTTCATCTACGGTTGATTTTAGCGGGACAGTCTTTGCGCCGCGCATTCCTTCGTCGGCTGTAATAACCATCGCTGCTTGGGCATCCTCGATGCGGTCTGACAAGGCCTGGGCGCTAAAACCCGCAAAGACGACAGAGTGAATCGCTCCGATGCGCGCGCATGCAAGCACGGCAATGGCCAATTCGGGAACCATGGGCATGTAGAGCACAATGCGTTCTCCTTTCTTGACTCCCAACGAACGCAGGGCGTTCCCAAACTGTGATACCGCTTCATGCAACTCCCTGTAGGTAAAGGAACGACTGGTCGCACTGGGGTCGTTTGGTTCCCACTGCAATGCAATTTGCTCCCCACGTTCTTTCAAATGCCTGTCAAGCGCATTTTCTGTAATGTTGATTTGCCCGTCAGCAAACCAACGAACAGACCCATCTCGCATCTCTCCTGAGAGCACTTCGGTGAATGGTTTTTGCCATTCAAAATGCTTCGCAATTCCTGACCAGAAGAGTTCTGGGTCTGATTGACTTTCTTTTTGAGCTTTCAGGTAGGCGTCAAACGAATCGATTTGAAAAGGCATGGTTAACAGCTTTGGCTCCTAAGTTATTGAATCCTGCTGTAACGATTTGAACAGGTTTTGCGTAAGTCAACCCAAAGCATCTACCATGGCATATTTTTGGAATCCATTCTGCGGGGCTGAAATTGAAAATCAAAACCTTATTTTGAGACTACCTGATTCAGGAATGTACGTCCGGGTGGAAGGGCCGATTGTTGAGTTGCTAAGCCAGCTTCCGTTTACCGATATCGAAGCTTCTGTCCGTGATTGGCGGGAACGCACGCATCATGCGGATGCCTTGGTGCAAGATGCGAGTAAAGTTTGGCACAAGCTGTGTGATTGGGGGGTGATTCTCGACCAAGAGATCAAAGGAAAATTGACAGCAAGCAATGCCAAAGACTGGTTCAAGATCGATGGAGACATTGTGCAATCTCGAATTGTGCGCTTTGGTGATGCGCAGGAATTTTATGGGGAGGAAGAGGTTTTTCACCTTGGTGCATAAATTTGCGCCATGTGCGCTTTTTCTTTTTTCAAGAAATTTTCAGACATCTGCCTGGTTGGCCTTTTGATTGCCTTGACTTCTTGCGAGGGAAACACGCGTTACGAAGTTTGGGTTTCAAATCAATCTGAAGACCAGTTACGCGTTGAGCACCGCAGCTTGATGCTTTCCATTGCGGACAGCGTCATAGCAACAAATATTGTTTCTTCCGGTGAGACAAAAATGCTATTTGTCACCAACTGGTTGGGTGGAATTGAGCAACCTGCCGAGCCAGGACAATTGTTGGATTCCATGGCCCTATTCAATGAGGAAGGAATGCAAAGTTTGCATCCCTGGCGTGAGTCACGCGTGTGGTTGATTGAGAGTCATCATGATCGAAAAATACCTTCTCAATGGCGCCACGTTTATATGCTGAGGGTTGGTTCAGATAGTTTCGAATGATTGAACTTCGAATGATTGAACTTCGAATGATTGAACTTCGAATGATTGAACTTCGAATGATTGAACTTCGAATGATTGAACTTCGAATGATTTAACGCCACTTCAGGTGTTTGATAGATCGTCCTTCTTCTTGCAATTCTTTGATGGAATCCACACCGATGCGAATGTGCTCATCAACAAAATTTGCGGTCACTTTCGCATCGCTGCTCTCTGTTTTAACCCCAGATGGCGTCATCGGTTCGTCGCTCACGAGCAAAAGGGCTCCAACTGAGAGGCGATTCGCAAAACCAACTGAAAACAATGTCGCAGTTTCCATATCGATGGCTTGTGCTCTTGTGTCGCGCAAATAGGTTTTGAACGCATCGTCATGTTCCCAGACGCGCCGATTGGTTGTATAAACTGATCCGGTGTAATAATCTCGTTTGTAATCCCGCACGGTGGAAGAAATGGCACGCTGAAGGGCAAAACTTGGCATGGCTGGCACTTCAGGCGGGAAGTAATCATTTGAAGTTCCTTCCCCGCGGATACCTGCTAGTGGAAGGATGAGGTCGCCAATTTTATTCTTCTCCTTCAGTGCTCCGCATTTGCCTAGAAATAGCACGGCTTTGGGATTGATGGCAGAAAGCAAATCCATCACTGTCGCGGCATTGGCGCTTCCCATTCCGAAGTTGATCATTGTGATGTCCCCTGTGGTAGCACATGGCATGGCTTTTCGTTCTCCTACAATCTCAATGGAGTGCCATTCGGCAAATTTTTCCAGGTAATTCGAGAAGTTGGTGAGAAGCACATAGGAACCGAATTGGTCCAGTTCCATGCCTGTGTAGCGTGGAAGCCAATTCGTTACAATTTCATCTTTGGTTTGCATGCTCGCAATGTAATGCACTTCAGCTCAACAAAATTGTGCTACATTCGAGGATATGAAGGAATTGAAGCGAGAATTCACGGTGGAAGCTTGGGATGAAAGTGAGCTGCCAGAGGGAGACCGAGCGCTTTTGAAAGCAGCACATGCTGCTGCATTGACAGCTTATGCGCCCTATTCCAATTTTCGCGTTGGAGCGGCCGTGCGTCTGGCTTCTGGGGAAATTGTGAAGGGTTCAAACCAAGAAAACATGGCTTATCCCAGTGGTCTGTGTGCAGAGCGCACTGCTTTTTTCGCGGCAGGTTCTCAATTTCCTAACGAAAAAATTCAAGCGGCTGCAGTGGTTACGGACCGGGAAATGGCTTCGGTAGACTTCTCTCCGTGTGGAGGATGTCGGCAGGTGATGTTGGAGTCCGAACACCGCAACGGTTCACCGATTCGCTTTCTAATGCAGCCCGGAGCAGGTGAGGTCTTGGTTTCCAAGAATGTCAGTCAATTTTTGCCTTTGACTTTTCGTTTGCCTTAACTCGTTTTTCGTGTTGCTCAAATCCAGTAACCTTCATCCTGTTTTTTCGTAAGCAAAGGGATAGACCCTTTTTGCATGCGTTTTCTGAATTTAATTTTCTTTCCGGTTTTCACTGCACGCTGCTTCGCCTTAGCGGCGGTTTGGTGCGGAGCAATTGCAGGCCAATGCGTCTGCGCTCAGACCGTGCATGATGCTTCTTATGCTCTGCGGAGCGGTTGGGAAGGGAATCCCGCTCGTTTTCAAACGTCAACCGGTGCTCCCATGGTTTACTGCGACGGTTCTTATGCGGGATCGCGTGCAGTCAATCAGCAGACGCTTCGATGGCGCGCGGACGCATCCCAGCGAAAAGCGATTGGATTTGACATGGATGCCAATGAAGTGTCCGCAGAAATGGAGATGATTCGGTCCCTGAATCCTTGGATGAAGGCTTGGCTAAAAGGTAGGCTGGATCAGGTGTCGGATTTTGAGCGGCATTGGAGAAAGGACGGCCACTGGGCGAACCTTGAACGAGCAACACGCGCAGGCGAGGTTGGTTTTTTATGGGACATGGACCGAAAGTCAGGCGAACTGAGGATCACCAAACGTTCCGTCAAATATGCAGAATTTGGTGGCTACGACCGCAATGAGTTTTGCATGGAAGCTTCGTTTCGGAGAAATATTTTTCGCCGGGTTCGGGGTGCCTATAAATTGCCACTCGTCAATCCCAAACGAATTGAACCTGCAGGAACCATTTGGTCGAAACTGAAATATGATCAGTTGGGCTTTGGGACTTGGTTTCAGGGAAATGGAATTGGCGAATTTGATGCCAAAACTTCGAGGCTTGTGTCGTCGCTTCCTGCCAATGGAGTTGACTTGAATTCCCCGCGTCTGTGGATGGTGTTTTCTGGTCAAGTGGGATACACCGCTCCGGAATTGCAGGGATGGAGCTGGGGGGCAAATGCTTCAATGCAACGATTGCAAGATGAAGGAGAGCGGCGTTTCGACCGCATTGATCGTGGGGGTCGAATGTGGGTCAAAATGAAGCATTCGAACTGGCATTGGTACGCTAAAGGAGCATTGAGCCACCAGTTGATGGGCTCTGCGCAAATTCAATCTTGGTGGCAATGGGAGTTAGGCACCCAAATAGGATATGCGATTTCTTCCTCAGCACGAGCAGTTTGCACGTTCCAATGGCTGGGTATGGCAAATGAGGAAATGGCGTTGGAACAAAGCTTTCTTGGAGATTGGCAGGGCAGCAGTTTTTCGATTGGGCTGCAGTGGCGTCAAACATCTCGGTCAAAATGGACACCCTCCAATGAAGATTTCAACGGATTATGCATGAAATGACAAAATTGACCGCTCAAGTTGTAGCTTGAGCCTCATGTCATTATTGATCAGTGTTGTCGGAATGTTTGTCTTGATTGGAATCGCTGTTTTGGCTTCCAATCATAGAAGTTCCATCCGTTTGCGAACGGTTTTGGGTGCTTTTTTAATTCAACTTTTTTTCGGTGCTTTCGTGCTGTATTTCCCCGCAGGGAAGTCGGCTCTTTTGAGCATTTCCTCAGGAGTCCAAAAGGTGATTGATTACGGAAATGATGGCATTACGTTTATTTTCGGAGGACTCAATTCCGATCGAATGTTCGAACTTTTTGAAGGCTCGGGCTTTGTTTTTGCGATTCGGGTTCTCCCCGTCATTGTTTTCTTCTCCTCATTGATCGCTGTCTTGTATCATTTGGGAATCATGCAGTGGGTGATCAATTTATTGGGAGGAGGACTTCGAAAAATATTGCAAACATCGCGAGCGGAGAGCCTCTCTGCCACGGCCAATATTTTTGTGGGACAGACGGAAGCACCGCTTGTTGTGCGTCCTTTCATCCAGCGTATGACACAATCGGAATTGTTCGCGGTCATGGTTGGAGGGCTGGCTTCTGTCGCCGGTTCGGTCCTTGCAGGGTATGCGTCTTTGGGGGTTCCGCTTGAATACTTGATAGCGGCTTCATTTATGGCAGCTCCTGGTGGATTAATGTTTGCGAAACTCATCATGCCTGAAACCGAAGAACCTCAGGAGGATTTGTCCTCTGAAGAGTTGAAAGAACAACAAGATGGTGAAGCTGTAAATGTGATTGATGCAGCGGCAAGTGGCGCTGCATCAGGTTTGAAATTAGCGATGAATGTTGGGGCAATGTTGCTTGCTTTTGTGGGGCTCATTGCATTGGTGAATGGGTTGTTTGGTGGAATCGGAGGATGGTTTGGATTTCCTGAGTTGACTTTGGAGTTGATCCTCGGCTACCTTTTTTCACCGCTTGCTTTTATCATTGGTGTGCCATGGGGTGAAGCGCTCGTCGCGGGTTCTTTCATCGGCCAGAAGCTGGTCGTAAATGAATTTGTCGCTTATTTAAACTTTGCGCCCTACTTGACCGACGCTGCCCCTGCAATACTCTCTGAGAAGACAAAGGCCATCATCTCCTTCGCTTTGTGCGGATTTGCAAATCTTTCTTCCATTGCGATTTTGCTGGGTGGTTTGGGCTCGTTGGCTCCAAGCAGACGTGCCGATATCGCTCGGTTTGGCCTCAAAGCCGTTCTTGCAGCAACTTTGTCGAACCTCATGTCTGCCACCATAGCGGGACTTTTTCTATCGCTCTGAATCCTCTGAATTCTAGAAGTTTTGTTGATCCCAGAAATCATCCAAAAAAAGCGAGATGGCCAGGAGCTGTCGGCTTCTGAGATACGTCAGTTCATAGAAGGGGTGACCTCGAATGAGGTGACCGATGCGCAAATCGCTGCTTTTTCGATGGCAGCTTACTTTCAGGATTTCACAACGAGTGAACGCACGGAGCTCACGCTTTCTATGCGTGATTCCGGTGCGGTTTTGGACTGGAGCGCGGCAGGTTTAAATGGTCCTGTATTGGATAAACATTCAACGGGCGGTGTCGGTGATACCGTTTCTTTTTTGTTGGCCCCTTTGCTTGCTGCATGTGGTGGTTTTGTGCCGATGATTGCGGGACGGGGACTTGCGCACACGGGAGGGACCATTGACAAACTCGAATCGATTCCGGGCTACAACACAAGTCACGGTGTTGCTCATTTCAAGCGAGTTGTTGCAGATTCTGGCTTTGCAATTGTCGGTCAAACATCAGACTTGGCTCCAGCAGATCAACGCATGTATGCCACACGAGATGTTACAGCAACAGTGGAGCAATATGGCCTGATTACAGCAAGCATATTGTCGAAGAAATTGGCAGCTGGTTTGGGATCATTGGTGATGGACATCAAAGTTGGAAATGGCGCTTTCATGTCAGATCCAGAAACCGCCTGGGAATTAGCGAATTCATTGTGTTCGGTTGGAACTGCGGCAGGAATGCCCACCACGGCAATACTTACGGACATGAATCAACCCTTAGCGAATACAGCGGGCAATGCGCTTGAAGTAGCAGAGGCCATTGCTTTTCTCACGGGTCAAACTGATTCACACAGACTCCGTGAGATTACTTGGGCTTTGGCCATTCAAAATTTAGTGCTGTCTGGCCTTGCTTCAAACGAAACAGAAGCTCGCGACGCACTGGACGAAGCGCATCGGTCGGGACGAGCGGCAGAGCTATTTGAGCGTTCCATACACGGCATGGGAGGGGCTGCTGATATCCTCACGTCATTTGAGCACGCTCGTGCAAAAGCACCGGTGATTCGAGCGCTGTTTCCACCTGCGTCTTGGCATGGTAAGACTGTCCTTACGATGCACACGAGGCAATTGGGCATGGCCGTGGTTGAGCTAGGAGGCGGACGGACTTTTTCTGGACAATCCATCGATCATGCAGTGGGTTGCTCTGATTGGATTCGACCTGGCGAAAGCTGTTTTCCCGACAAACCCTTGGCCGTTGTTCATGCCCGAACTGAATCCGGCTTTAAAGCTGCTGCTCAGCGCATCTTAGCAGCCATTGAGGTGGGAGAGGCATCGGGCTTTACCGAAACAGAATCGGTCATCAAACAATTTAAAGTTCCACCTGCACATGGTCAAGGTTAAAGTTTTTGATTCCACAGAAGCGAGGAGTTCCAAGCGCAAGCCTTTAGAGGCGCCCAAGACAGATGCAGCTGCATTTTATGAGGTCGTAGAGTCTCGCAGGAGTGTTCGTGTCTACACGGATGAGCCCGTTCCCGAACCGGTCATGCGACGTGCAATGGACGCCGCCTTGCTCGCTCCAAGTTCGAGCAACTTGCAAGTTTGGGAAATCCATTGGGTTCGTTCCAATGAAAAGAAAGAGAAGTTGGCCAAGTATTGTTTGGGGCAACCAGCGGCTGTTACGGCACAAGAAATAGTCGTCTTTGTGGCTCGTCCAGATCGTTGGAAGACCAACAACGAGCACATGCTGAGCATTCTCAAGGCCAATCCTGATGCCCCTGCAAAGGCGCTTCAGTATTTTGGCACCATTACCAAGCTGATTTATTCCCAAGGTCCATTTGGGATGTTTCGGCCTTTCAAATATTTGTGGTTCAGCCTGAGAGGGATTCAAAAACCAACACCTCGCGAGCCCATTCACCTGGGGCAGATGGCCACTTGGGCTCATAAAACAACCGCGCTTGCAGCTGAAAATTTCATGCTTGCAGTGCGCGCAGAAGGATTTGATTCATGCCCCATGGAAGGATTGGACTCCAAGCGTGTCAAGTCGCTGCTTGGACTTCCGCGCAGAGCGGGGATTACCATGGCAGTATCTGTAGGAAAACGCGCGGAGGGCGGTGTTTATGGTCCTCGGTTTCGTTTTGATTCAAAAAGAGCGATTCACGAACACTAATCTTAAACCATGGAATGGATTGAACTGATTTCCACGCTTCTTATGCTGGTTGCTCTTGAGGCTGTTCTTGGGATTGATAACTTGCTCTACATCGCCATTGAATCCGGCCGTGTTGATGATTCAGATCGCAAGCGAGTTCAGCGCATCGGCATTGTTGGAGCTGTGGCGATGCGATTGGTCCTACTGCTCGTTTTGGTGCAGTTGATCGCGCTGTTTCAATCTTCGATTTTTTCCATTCATTGGGAACCGGTCATTTCCGGTGAGTTCAATGGGCATAGTCTGATTGCTATGATTGGAGGGGCTTTCATTGTTTACACAGCGATCAAAGAGGTTTGGCATATGCTAGCGGGAGATTTGCACAATGCGTCTTCTGCAGGCAGCAAGAAAAAAGCGGGTGCTGCGATTGCTGCCATCATCCTCATGAATGTCGTGTTTTCATTTGATTCTGTGCTCACTGCGATTGCATTGACTGATTCAATGCCGGTCATGGTTACGAGCATTGTCATCAGTGGCATTGTAATGCTCGCATTGGCCAACCGGGTTGCAGAATTCCTACAAAAAAACCGAGCCTATGAAGTGCTCGGTTTATTCATTTTACTGCTCGTCGGTGTCATGCTTCTCTCCGAAGGAGGTCATTTGGCTCACCTTACATTGTTTGGAGGGGAGGTGCACGCGCTCAACAAAACTACGTTTTACTTTTCAGTCACAGTTTTGATCTTGGTTGACCTTGTGCAGTCACGTTACCAAAAACGTCTTTCAAAATAAACAGCGTTCTTGGCGTTATTTTTCGCTGTTGTGGTCGTCGTAACCGTCTTGATGCACGGAAGTTACAGCGCGACCTGAAGGGTCCACGACGTTTTTCAAGCTCTCACTCCATTCCAAGGCTTTTTCGGTGCTGCATGCCACGGATTTCCCGCCAGGAACGCAATTTGCAGCAGCTGAGCTAGAGAAGTGTTTTTCGAAAATGGTCCGGTAAAAGTAGCCCTCCTTCGTGTCAGGCGTGTTGATTGGAAATCGAACGGCTGCTCGCGCGAGCTCTTCATCGCTCACTTTCGCTTCGGCGTGATCTTTTAACCCATCAATCCAACCGTAGCCCACACCGTCTGAAAATTGCTCCTTTTGTCGCCACAGAATCTCATCTGGGATGACCCCGTCAAATGCCTCGCGGAGAATGTGTTTTTCAATTTTTCCGTTGCCACCCATCTTGTCACTTGAATCCATTTCCATTGCATAGTTGACGAATGGTTTGTGCAAGAAAGGAACACGGGTTTCGATGCCCCAAGCCATCATGGATTTGTTGGCACGAGAACAGTCATATTTGTTCAGAGCCAAAACCTTGCGGACAGTTTCTTCATGAAACTCTTTCGCGTCTGGAGCAAGATGGAAATAGAGATATCCTCCGAATAATTCGTCTGCGCCTTCACCCGAAAGGACCATTTTGATTCCCATGGCCTTGATCTGCCTTGCCATTAGGTACATAGGAGTGGATGCTCGTATGGTGGTAACATCATAGGTCTCTATGTGACGAATCACATCTTCGATGGAGTCAATTCCCTCT
>CAJQMI010000097.1 GCA_905479395.1 uncultured Flavobacteriales bacterium | reverse complement strand
AATCGCCGCCTCTCCTGCCAAGGCCTCAGAAACCATTTCAGAGGCATCAGAGGCATCGGAGCGCATTGGAGCACATGGAACAGCGAGCGTTATGAAATCTCCCTTTGTGAGCATTACAGCGCTTCAACCATGAGTGCAGAAGCTCCACCTCCACCGTTGCAAATCCCAGCCCCACCTTTGGTCAAACCTCGATTGCGCAGTGCGTGAATAAGCGTGACCACAATGCGAGATCCACTCGACCCCAAAGGATGTCCGAGTGCCACAGCACCTCCATTGACGTTGACTGTTTCTGGGTTCAGATTTAGCAAATCCATATTGGCAATGCCAACCACGGAAAAAGCTTCGTTCAATTCCCAAAGATCAACATGACCTGAATCCCACCCTGCTTTTGACAGCGCAATTGGTACAGCTTTGGCTGGTGCGGTGGTGAACCACTCAGGTTGGTGCGCCGCGTCAGCACAAGCGACAATTTTTGCAATGGGTGTAGCACCCAATCGCTTCACAGCTTCTTCAGACGCCAACACCAAAGCACTTGCACCGTCATTGAGCGTGGAAGCATTCGCTGCGGTCACTGTGCCCTCTTTTTGAAAGGCGGGACGCAAGCTTCTAATTTTATCCATTCTCACTGCCTTAAACTCTTCATCCTCAGCAACCAAAATAGCATCTCCACGTCGCTGAGGAACCGAGACGGGCACAACCTCTCCCTTAAACGCTCCTGACTCCCAGGCAGCGGCTGCCCGCTCATAACTCGAAACAGCAAAATCATCTTGCGCTTCGCGAGAGATCTCATGCTCTTTGGCACACAGCTCCGCGCAATTCCCCATGTGTGTTGCATTGTAAACATCCGTTAAGCCGTCCAGAAGCATGCCATCGTGCATCTTCATATCGCCAAACTTTGATCCCGTTCGTCCTGAGAAGTAATGCGGCACACGGCTCATGTTTTCCATTCCACCAGCGACAATGATATCAGCATCGCCCAGTGCGATGGCCTGCGCAGCAAAGGAAATGGATTTCATTCCGCTTGCACAAACTTTATTGACAGTGGTGCATGGTACAGAGTCGGGAATGCCTGCGGCCATAGCAGCTTGTCGCGCAGGAGCTTGACCCAAGCCCGCTTGGAGGACATTGCCCATGATGACTTCATTGACCTCCTCAGGTGCAATTCCAGCAGCCACGATGGCACCTCGAATTGCGACCGACCCCAATTCTGGGGCAGGAATTGTTGACAATGACCCCAGGAAACTTCCCATGGGAGTTCGTACAGCAGACAAGACGTATACAGCTTTGCTCATTTCAATGGTATTACGCTGCGAATTTAACAGGTGTTGGATGGAGTTGGCCAAGAAATCTAAGTTTTGGCATGGTGATTGGATTGACGTTGGCGTTAGCATTCTGAGCAATTGGCATCAGATGAATTTGGTTTAGGTTAAGCAAAGCATTGGGAAACGTCTCAATGCTTTGTTGTTTTTCACTGTATGCCAATGACTTACGGATTACATCAGTTATTTTCCTGGGGCTGAATGTAACATTCCACCCTTTGACGACGTAGGAAATGAACGATTCCTACAATTCGAAAACATGTCCATAACCGGTATACCCATCCCACATGCGCCGAGCGCACTGGAACAGTACAAAACCTTAATCAGGCACGTACACGGCGAACCGGTCATGATCCGAAGAGCCATGCGAATCGCCTTCAGAAGCTTAAATCCAAAGGAGTCCATCGAGCTCCGAGATTGGCTAGAAGGCCGGTACCAACTTTAATCGAACAAAAAAACGCAGCCCGTCAACAGGCTGCGTTTTTTTTGTGGACACCCGCTAGGTCAAGGGGCCCAACTGTCATCAATTGCGAGAATGCCCCGATCGCTTGTGAGGCCTCTTCTGTTCCTCTTCCTTGTTCTGCAGTTCGCGCTTCCAAGACGGCACAGCCTTTGGCCCTTTGCCTCCCTTCATCAGATTGAGAAATTCCTGAGGAACACGGGACTTGATCGGAATCTTCTCTCCGTCAGGACCTTCAATATCCACCCCAAACATATGCAGTCCAGAACGGCCCATTGGATCTGGAATTTCCTTGCCTTTTCCCAGCAGGTAACATTCCAAACGGCGCAGCCCTGACATCAACACCGGAATTTGATCGAAGCCTAAAGTCATTTTGAGCATCGTATGCGAAGCGGTAGCTCGCATTGTCCGATACTCAAATTCGTATTTTTCTTTGCGCTTACCATCGTCATCCTTCGAGTAGCAAAAGAGAACATCATCAGCGGGCAAATGCCCCTGAACAACCACGTACATCCGCTTGGTGAATTGATCCCAGTTGTCTTGCAGATGCTTCCTCCAGCGGAGGTCCTTTGCAATAACACATACACCCGAAGATTCCTTTTCAATTCGGTTTACAAACTGAATGGCATTGAGGTTCGTTCGATTGGCCTCCATCCATTGCTTCATTCGCGTGTAACTGGTCTTGACTTGCGGTTTCGGCGAAGCAAAAACCATACCTGCAGGCTTGACATAAGCCAAAATGAAATCATCTTCGTAAACGACTTCATAAGGAGGCTTTTCTTCCTTGGGTTTGGCCGCGTTTTTCGATGAGGCACCGCCAAGATCGAAGTCCTTTGCTGCACTTTGCTTGCTCAAAGCCGTCCACGACACCATCGCGCCGGTCTTTAAATCTGAAGATGGAATTCGCAATACGTTACCGTCAACCGCAACGGCGCCAGCTTTGATTGCTGTGCGAGCGCGCGTTCTCGTCGCATAACCCGCATGTTCCATCAAGAACTCCAACAGCGTGCCATCGGCATCCACACGTTTACTTTCCATTGCGCGAAGTTACTTCATCGGCGTGCAATAGCCACGCAGCAAAAAGCATTCACAACATCATTCCTCTGGGGGAGTTGATGAACTCATCGTATGGAAGACTTGCTGCACGTCATCATCCTCCTCCAGTCGTTCAATCAACTTCTCTACCTCAGCGGTAGCTTCCATGTCCAATTCCTTGGTTGTATTTGGGACCCTCTCAAGTCCAGACTCCACAATTTCCGAACCATTGTCCTCGAGCTTTTTCTGCAATGAACCAAATGCCTCGAAGCTCCCTGTAACAATGAATGCATCTTCATCTGCCTCAATTTCTTCTGCACCAAAGTCAATGAGTTCCAATTCCAATTCATCCTTATCCAGCCCCTCCCCTTTGATCTTGAAAAAGCACATGTGATCGAACATGAATTCGACACTTCCAGACGTGCTCAAGTTGCCATTTCCCTTGTTGAAATGACTTCTCACATTGGCAACCGTGCGGTTATTGTTATCCGTTGCAGTTTCCACAAAAACGGCGACACCGTGCGGAGCATAGCCTTCAAAATTCACTTCTTTGAAATCACTCGTATCCTTATCCGTTGCCTTCTTAATTGCGCGCTCCACATTGTCTTTGGGCATATTTGCAGCCCGACAGTTTTGCAAAACAGCACGCAACCTAGGGTTCATATCAGGTTCAGCGCCGTTGCCTTCCCGGATAGCAATGATGATGTCTTTGTTCAAACGAGCGAATGTTTTTGACATTGCAGCCCATCGCTTAAACTTTCTCGCCTTTCTGAATTCAAATGCTCGTCCCATTGCAATAAATGTGTTCCTAGCAAATATCGCAAAGAGAATGCAACATCTTTCCTATCCCGCCGGTTATTCTCTAACATTGCTGCACACAAGCCGTCTTTTACTGTCCCATGCAGAATCACATGAGCAACTCTTCTCTCTTTCGAATTCTCACAGCTTGCATAGCTGCGGCTGGTTTCTTGACAGGATGCCAATACAATGTTGAACAACCTTGCCCAGATCAAAAGGCTCAGTACAATGCAAGCATCGAATTGGTGCTCAGCGCTCACTGCACCGGATGCCACGGAGGACAGAATCCAGAAGCAGGCCTCGCCCTAGATGGATACAACGCTGCTGCTAACGCAACGCTCACCGGGGATGTCATCGATCGCATCAACCGAAGCGCCACTGATGCGCTTGTGATGCCTCCCAATGGCAGCTTCACTGAATGCGATATTATCTTGCTTCAAAAGTGGGCCGAAGCTGGTGCACCAGAAAACGAATAGCAACATGAAAATAGCACTGACAACAATGATGCTGGTCGCGAGCCATTTTTGCATCGGCCAACAATGGATGACGCGCAACGGAACAGTGGATTTTTTCTCGGCCACTTTCGTCGAAAACATCGAAGCCACCAACGAAATGGCATCAGGCCTATTGGCAGAAGACGGACGGTTTGCATTTCGTGTGCCCATCCTCGGTTTTCGTTTCGAAAAAGCATTGATGGAAGAACATTTCAATGAAAATTACCTCGAATCTACCCGGTATCCCAACGGGACGTTTGAGGGTGTGATTTCCAACTGGAATGAAGCGCTTCAAGATGGGCAATGGCACGAGGTCATCGCCACGGGCTCATTGACCATTCATGGTGTCCCGGTAAATCGAGAAATCCCGTCCAAACTGCAGTGGGACGGAAAATCCTGGCAAATTGAAACTGAATTTACCGTTGCTACAGCTGCTCATGAGATACCCATTCCAAAGATGGTCCGTGACAAAATCGCTGAAGAAATAAGTGTTTCCGTGAATTTGAGCCTCTCTCCTCGATGAACACCTTCCCACCTCGACTCCTTAGTTGCACGTTGCTTGTCTTCGGTTTCATTTTCCAGTTTGCTTGTGGCCTGCATGCTCAAAGCCTTTTGGATGATCTAGAAATGGATGAAGCTCCGGTCCATCCCGTGTATGCCACTTTCAAGGACACTCGAATCATCAACGTTCAAAGCAATGAAACCCCTGGGGAAAATGTGATGCACTTTGTCATCGCTCATAGATTTGGTCAAATCAATGAAGGCGCCTATGCGCTATGGGGACTGGACAACGCCAGCATGCGCATGGCCTTTGATTATGGATTGACCGATCGCTTCTGCGTGGGGGTTGCACGAAGTACTTTTCAGAAGACTTTTGAAACTTCCCTGAAATGGAAATTGTTGCAACAGACGTCCGATGACCGCGTGCCATTTGGCGTCACCCTCTTTGGAGTTGGCATGGCCCGCGGGGATTCCGTTTTCACGAGCAACATTGATAGTCGAACGTTCTCGAATCGACTGAGCTACACTTATCAGGCTGTCATTGCTCGAAAGTGGAGTGAGAAGCTCAGCTTAGCCCTCGTGCCTTCGTTCACCCACCGAAATTTGGTCGAATTCACAAACAGCGCACACGACCAATGGACGATCGGTGCTGGTGGGCGGTACAAAATCGCGCAGCGTGTCAGCCTGAATTGTGAATACCATTACTTGCTCAAAAAGTACGCAGCCGACATTGAAAATAGCCTTTCACTGGGTGTTGATATCGAGACCGGAGGACATGTCTTTCAGCT
>CAJQMI010000096.1 GCA_905479395.1 uncultured Flavobacteriales bacterium | reverse complement strand
CCGATAGCGTCGGCACTAGGGCGAAGAACGCAGGATTGATTGCAGCACCGGTAGTGCCACCAAAGGTGTCATTGTAAAAACCGGAATCCGTGTTCAATTCCATTGGATCGTTCTGATTTCCGTAAACGGAACTCATGAAGTCATCCGAATTGATCAAGTCAACGTACAATCGATAGGTTGTTTGGCCCTCGATGATGTCCGTGGCATGTTCCGTAACAGTCAGTGAATACAGAGATTCAGACTGAGCATAAGTGAGTCCGGAAAGCATGATTCCGGCGCAAAGCAGTAGAAAACGACTCATTTTCGTGATGGTTTATGGCTTCGTAAATATAGCAATTTTCTCTATACAACTCGATATTATTTCGAATTATCTCGACAAAACACTTGTTTTACCCCCTTAAAATGACCTTAACACTGTGTTTGACACCCTGAAAAAAGACGAATTTACCTGAAATATGCAGCCTCCTTATGCTCATTTTTTAGCCAAAAAAAGGGGGCCGAAGCCCCCTGTCTTATCCTTGTCTTGGACGTTCAAAAATCATCCATATCATCCAACCAATCGGTGCGTTTGGTTTTCGACTTCTTCAATTTCGTTGGCTTTGGCCCATCTGCGTAAATATCCTTGCCAACCTTGAATTTACCAGCTTTTGTTGGTTTGTTTTTGGACGCACCTGTCTGCGGAGGAACTGCAGGAGATTCCAATCGGCTATACTCAGAAGATGAACCCGCTCTGGGTGAGGCACTCGAAGGCCTCGAACCCGAAGAAGATGGTGCTGGGCGTCCACTAGAAGGACGAGAACTGCGTGCATTTCCATCGCTTGGCTTCTTGGCGCGATCTTCCGCCTCTTTGACAACCATCCGAAACCCCATTAATTCAGCGCCATTTAACTCCTCAAGTGCCTTTCGACCATCTTCGGCCTCTCGCATTTGGACAAATCCGAAACACTTCGATTTGCCAGTGTCTCGATCAGTAATGACGCGTGCGTAGCCGACAGGTCCGAAGGCTGCAAAAGCTTCTTCGAGGTGTTCATCTTGAACATCACGGTTCAATTTCGCGACGAATAGTTTCATCTAATAAGAGTGGAAATAAGGTTGGGTATTCAGTGCTCAAAAAGTTACCTGGGACGTAAAAAAAAAGCCTACAGGTTCACGAAAATAAAGAAATTCCTGCTCTAGTGCAATGAACTTACCAATTATCTCCTCCAATCATGCGGCCATATTTGCCCAAAACTGAACCCTCACCCTTGCTCCCCCCACCAATTCTTGGAGCCCGTGCAATAATGCGATCCGCCAAACGACTAAAAGGCAGGCTCTGCAGCCAAACCGTTCCGGTTCCACTCAAAGTAGCTAGAAACAGGCCTTCACCTCCGAAAAGCATTGATTTCAAGCCTCCCGCTTGCTCTACACTGTAATCAATTTGACCTGTATAGCCCACAATACAGCCTGTATCCACACGAAGTTTTTCTCCATTCAATTTTTTTTCCACCACCGTGCCTCCTGCGTGCAAGAAAACCTTCCCGTCTCCACGCAAACGCTGCAAAATGAATCCTTCACCTCCAAAAAAACCTGAACCAATTCGCTTGTTGATCGCAATGCTCACCTCGGTTCCTTTCGCCGCGCACAAGAAAGCATCCTTCTGACAAATCAACTCACCACCAACGGATTCAAGGTCCACTGGCATTATTTTTCCAGGATAGGGCGAAGCAAAAGCCACCTTGCGCTTCAAAGCACCGTGGTTCGTGAAATGCGTCATAAAAAGAGACTCACCGGTCAGCATGCGCTTGCCAGCACTAAACAATGCATCCATGAATCCTGCATTGACCTGAGAACCATCTCCCATTTTCGCTTCAAACTGAATTTCCGATTCCATCCAATTCATGGCTCCTGCCTCAGCAATAACTGTTTCTTGCGGATCCAACTCAATTTCTACTGTTTGAAGGTCATCTCCGTAGATGTGAAAATCGATTTCGTGGCTTCTCATTCCTTTTGAATTTTAAGATCAAAGATGCAGGTGTTTCGGTACTTTTGAACCAAGATAAACATCCATCTATGAAAAAGCTCTCCCATTTGCCGGTTTACTCGCGCCTCATGCTAGGTGCTTCTTCTCTGGCAATGATGTTTTTAGCCTGCAACGACAATGACCAATCCATGGAATCAAGCCAACCTTTTACTTACCCGACTTCACGCGTGCAAACTGTGGTGGACACCCTATGGGAAACAGAAGTAGCTGATCCATATCGGTGGCTTGAGGATGATCGATCTGAAGAAACCGAGACCTGGGTGGACTCACAAATTGACTTTACTCGGCAACATCTTGCCTCCAACCCTTGGAGCAAAACTTTGCGTGATCGCTTCGAATCCATTTACGATTATGAGAAAATCGGCATGCCGCGTAAAATTGGCAATCGCTACTTCCTCGCCAAAAACAATGGATTGCAAAATCAAAGCGTCTGGTATGTGCGCGAAACACTGAAAGGTGAGGACGAACTGTTCTTGGACCCCAACGCTTTGAGCGAAGACGGAACCGTGACGGCGTCCCTCGGCAGTGCCTCGCGCGACGACCAATTTATCACTGTGATCCAAAACGAAGCTGGATCAGATTGGCAGGAAATACACGTATATGATTTAGCAACGGGAAAGCCGCAAGGCGATGTTCTAAAATGGGTGAAATTCTCTGGGGCAAGCTGGGTTGATGATGGCTTCTATTACAGCCGATACCCTGCTCCCAAAGGCAGCGAATTCAGCGCGGAAAACACCTTTCACAGTGTCTACTATCACAAAATCGGAACCGACCAGTCTGAAGATCGCTTGGTCTTCCGAAATGATCAAGAGCCCAACCGTTATCACTTTGCTTACGCCACAGAGGATCAGAAATTCTTAATCTTAAGCACTTCGACAGGCACCGATGGCAATAGCATTCATTTTTTGAATCTAGAGAACCCCAAAGCAACCTGGCAAGAGCTCATCGGGGGATTCAACACCCGCAGCGCTGTTGTGGATTACACAAACGGGCGCTTTTTGGTACTCACGGATTCCAATGCTCCAAAATACCGGTTGGCAGGAATCTCAAGCGAGGACACGTCTAATTGGGTTGACATCATTCCAGAATCCGAGGACCTTCTTGAAGGAGTCAACGCAACTGGAGGCCAGTTGTTTGCCACTTATTTGCGCAACGCTTGCAATGCTGTTGTCCGAATGGATCTCGATGGGGGAAATCCTAGGGAAATCCGACTGCCAAACGCAGCAGGAAGTACAGGAGGCTTTGGTGGCAAAGCAAACGCGACCGAAACATTTTATGCTTTCACCTCATTCACCTACCCGACCTCCATCTATCGTTATGACATTGTAACGGGCGAGAGCGCGCTGTTTGTGGCTCCCGTTGTCGACTTCGATCCTGAACAATTTGAATCCAAGCAAGTTTGGTTTGAATCCAAAGATGGCACCGAAGTGCCAATGTTTATCGTGCATAAAAAAGGACTGGAAATGGATGGGAAACGTCCAACGTATTTATATGCCTACGGCGGCTTCAACATTAGCTTGACTCCGAGTTTCAGCCCTTCTTTGCTGCTGCTGCTCGAAAACAACGGAGTCTATGCCATGCCCAATTTGCGCGGAGGAGGTGAGTTTGGTGAAGACTGGCATGAAGCGGGTATGCTGCTGAAAAAGCAAAATGTTTTCGACGACTTCATTGCCGCCGGAGAGTATTTGATCAACTCCGGCTACACCCGCTCTGAGCGACTTGCGATCGCAGGGGGATCCAACGGCGGATTGCTTGTTGGTGCCACAATGACCCAACGCCCGGAATTAGCTGCAGTGGCCTTTCCTGCTGTCGGCGTAATGGACATGCTCCGCTATCATCAGTTCACCATTGGTTGGGGTTGGATTCCAGAATACGGTTGCGCTGACAGCTCCAAAGCTGATTTCCTCAACTTGGCCGGTTATTCCCCATACCACAACCTTGCTCCGGGAACTGCATATCCTGCCACCATGGTCACAACAGCAGATCACGATGACCGTGTGGTCCCTGCACACAGCTTCAAATTTGCAGCACGCTTGCAAGCGTGCCAATCAGGCCAGCGACCGGCACTCATTCGAATTGAAAAAAACGCGGGC
>CAJQMI010000095.1 GCA_905479395.1 uncultured Flavobacteriales bacterium | reverse complement strand
GCCTATGACATATCACCGTGGTCCTGACTGTTGGTCAATCGGGCGAGGCAACGTTCTCCTGATGCCATTTACGCATGTCTGCGACACTTTCGAAAGCGGCTTTGGACAATTTCGTGATATCAGCGGTTGATGCACTTTCAGGGTGTACTGGACTCCCGAATCGCACGTGAACAGGATTCGGTCTCAACAACCACCCACCCTTGGGAAGCACTTTGCGTGTCCCGTGCACATGCATGGGTATTACAGGCACATCAGCGCCTGCTGCGAGGTAGAAAGCTCCTTTTTTGAATGGATTCAGTTCACCATCATCGCTGCGTGTTCCTTCCGGGTAAACAATGACGGAAATGCCCTTTGATAACGAATCCAATAAATTATCTATTGATTTCTTTGCAGCACTCTTATTGCTGCGGTCAATAAAAACAGTGCCAACGCGCTCATTTAACAAGCCGAGAACGGGAACCTTCCGAATGCTCGCCTTCGCTAAATAAACGATTGGTCGGGGAATGACGCTGGCACAAACATTGATGTCCAATTGACTGGCATGATTTGAGACAATGATGACTTTTTCAGGCCAGCGTTCAAATTGGGCTTCATCAAAAGCAAAGGTCACATAGGGCCGATTGATTCCCGCGATCCTGAGCATGTTTGAACTCCACATTTGACTTCCGATGCGCGTAAGCACAAATGGAATGAAGCGTTTACTCATCATGGCAAACATCAATGCAGTCAAACAGCTAATAAGCGACCAAGTCAGCCCTAGAATGGTTCGCATAGCGTTGATCATTTGCACAAGATAAGGTCAGACACGAGCAGACAACGCGTGTACAATTTGCTCACTGCTCAACAAAACCAGCGCGCCTGATTGTAGATTCAATGAATCAAGTGATAAACCACCAATTTGAGTGCGGATTAAACGCAGTGTTGGCAACCCAACGTGGGCAGTCATTTTTCTTACTTGCCTGTTTTTGCCTTCCGTCAATGTAATTTCAAGCCAATTCGTTGGAATTGATTTTCGCTCTCGGATAGGAGGGATCCTGTCTTCTACGACAGGAGTAGGAAGGAGTTTTGCCTCACATGACTTGGTTCGATGCACTTGCTTCTTGATGCGCAAATCCATGGGCGACTTCAGTGCTCCGATTTGTCCTGAATTCACGTCGCCTTCCACTTGCACCATATAAGTGCGAGAATGTCCGTTGCTCGGCTCCAACAATTCATGGATGAAGCTGGAGTCATTAGAGAGCAAGATGAGACCTTCCGAGTCGCGGTCCAATCTTCCAACTGGGTAGACATCCTTTGGCAAATCCAGAGAAAGTGATCCCAAACCTGGGTGGCCGCCTTCATCTGTGAATTGACTTAAAACACCGAAGGGCTTATTTAGGGCGTAACAACTTGTTTCGACATTCATTGGATCCAATCCGCTACGAAGACATTTGTATTGCGTGTTCTTCCGTTGTTTCGGTTGGAAGAGAAAGCCAATCGCTTTCCATCTGGAGAAAACATCGGAAACGAATCAAAGGCAGAATCGAAGGAAACTTGCTCGAGACCAGTACCATCAACGTTAATCATGAAAATATTGAATGGAAACCCTCCTGTGTGATGGTTGCTCGAAAACAACACTTGATTGCCGCTCGGGTGAAAGAATGGAGCCCAATTGGCACCTCCCAAATTTGTTAGTTGTCGGGCATTGGAGCCGTCAGCGTCCGCTATAAACAACTCCATAGCCGTTGGTTCCACCAAGCCATTGCTTAGAAGCTCCTTGTAATGCGCAATTTCTTCTGGTTCTGAAGGGCGGCTCGCACGCCAAATCAATTGGCTGCCATCCGGGGAGAAAAACGCACCGCCATCGTAGCCTAATTCACTGGTGACCTGAATGATATCAGAACCATCTATGTTGCACGTATACAACTCTAGATCTCCGCTTCTCGTGCTCGTAAACACCATCCGGTCTCCAGAAGGGCTCACTGTCGCTTCGGCATCATAACCAGGCAAATCAGTCAATTGAGCAACCAATTCTCCATTCAAATCATACGTAAAAATATCATACCCTTCATAAATGGGCCATACGTACTCTCCCTTCGGACCTCTTGGCGGAACTTCAGGACAAAGACTATCGGCAAGATGCGTGGAAGCGTAGACAACCGAAGAATCGCCCGGCATAAAATAGGCACACGTCGTCCTTCCCAAGCCATTGGAAATTTGCGAAGGAGGTATTGATGAAGGTGTAAATTCGTCGTCCAACTGCAAGACAAAAATTTGATCACAGCCGGTTCCCCAACTTGGATTGTTCGCCTGGAAAACAAGCTGGTCATTGCCAAAAGACCAGTATGCCTCAGCATTGTCGCCGCCAAATGTCAATTGACGTAAATTCCCCAAGTGGGATTCCTCTTGGTAGTGCAAATCGTTCGGAATTGCATTGGGATTATCCGCTTTTGAATTAGCAGATTCCGAAGTTTCGGCACATCCAGAAAGGACGGCGATCAAAATAAAGCTCCATTGTGCTCCTTTTCTCATGAGTTCTGACGAATTTTGCGCAAAAGTAAACTGCAATGAAAGCAACCAACGCAGGTTTTTGTCAGGTTTTTGTTGTTTTTGCATTGCACATCATGCTTTTGGCATCGTGTGCGCAACAATCAAACGATGAACCTACCGCCGCAGATGTGATTTCAGCTCGAGTTCAAGCGCTGTCATCGAATGCTATGGAAGGGCGGGAGACTGGGACGCCAGGAGAAGCCAATGCGAGTGCTTGGATCGATTCTGTGTTCCAAGCGCAAGGCTTGATCCCGCGTGGTGACAAAGGTTCCTTGCAGGCCTTTCAATACAAACCGCATCCTCCCATGCAAATGCATGGGCATGGTGATTCAGCATCAATGGGCATGGCACTCGTGCAGGAAATCAATGGCAATAACGTTCTATACGCTTTGCCAGAGAAAAGCAATCGATGGGGCATCGTTGGGGCGCACTATGACCACCTTGGATACGGTGACGAAAACTCTCTATTTCGAGGTGAACCTGAAATTCACAACGGAGCCGATGACAACGCCTCTGGCGTAGCAGGAATGTTAGCTTTGAGCGAGCGACTCGCAGAAAAAAATAATCCGAAGTCGATGTTATTCGCTGCATTCTCAGGAGAAGAGAAAGGCCTCTGGGGATCCAATCAATTTTGCAAAACCCCAACAATCCCATTGGACTCTGTCGACTACATGATCAACTTTGACATGATCGGGAGGTTGCGCGGGGACACACTAGCTGTATATGGCACAGGGACATCGCCGAGGTGGATGGAATTGCTGGAAACATGCAACGAAGAAGGGTTTGTTTTCGTTCCCAGTGAGAGTGGCGTAGGCCCAAGTGATCACACTTCATTTTATCTGCAAGACATTCCTGTTTTGCATTTCTTTACAGGACAGCATCCTGATTACCACAAACCATCCGATACCGCAGATAAAATAAACAATGACGGCATTCTGCGAATTGTGAATTTCGTCGAACGCTTGATCAACTTATTGAATGCACAAGAAGACTGGGTATTCACAGCTACCAAAGATCAAGATGAAGAGAGCACGCCGAGTTTTAAGGTTACGTTGGGAGTTATTCCTGATTACCTGTTTTCGGGAGAAGGCATGAGAATTGACGGAGTCTCAGAAAATCGACCAGCAGCACTTGCCGGTCTAATTCGCGGAGATATTGTAACCCAAATAGACACCGTTAATGTCACGGATATGATGAGTTATATGAAAGCATTGAGTTTGTTCCAACCAGGAAATGAATCAAAAGTGACTGTCGAACGCGGCGGTCAACTCGAACAGGTAACTGTTCTTTGGGATTGAAAAGGAAATTAGAATGAGACTTCATCGCTCCCAATGGGAGAGGAAAGTCCGGACAACGCAGGGCGCCGTACTTCTCGAAAGGAAGGCTTGCTTCGGCATGACAGAAAGTGCTGCAGAAATTTATACCGCCGATGATGGTTCCTTGAACCAAACAGGTAAGGGTGAAAAGGCGAGGTAAGAGCTCACCAGCGACGAAGAGATTTGTCGGCTTTGGTAAACCTTGCGGGTTGCAAGATCGCATAGTCTGGCATTTGAGGATGGCCCGTCCGAGTCAGTGGGTTGATTGCATAGATAAAT
>CAJQMI010000094.1 GCA_905479395.1 uncultured Flavobacteriales bacterium | reverse complement strand
CCAAGTCGACCATTTTCCGGGAAATTTGGTAAGCCAGGATTCCTTGTCGGATCGCCCTCCGGCATTCCGGCTACGTACCAGTCTGACAACAGTTGAATCTGGTCTTCCCTCAGATACCGCTCACCTTTGAACGACGTATACTCTGGGTCAGCCGACCAAGGCGGCATGTACCCCGTTGACGTCACATATTTGATGAAAGCTCCTTGATTCATAACCTCTTCATACGTTGTAAAAGGCATCGGTCCAACCTCTCCTTTGCGATGGCACTCCGTGCAATTCTGATAAATAATTGGAGCAACATCTTCGTGAAATGTTGGACTTTGAGACCAAATTGGATGTGGTGAAATGAAACTTACGATGAACAGCAAAGAGAGGAAACGTGACATTATACATAAGATAACACTGCTTACTTCTACTTACAAATCATCCGCATCAAAATTTCATCAAAACAATCGTAAACACGTGCGTTCACTACATGACAAACCATTCCTCCAGGACGGGAAGAATGGGTACCACGTCACCAACCCATCGGTCGGAACGTAATCGGGAACATTTTGGGAAGTCTCAAATAGGCAAATGGCAGACAGGGCCGCCGTTGATGCGGGCCGAAGCTCCCATGGGTCGAACGTCTGCGGCGAGGTGCCAATCGGCGAGCGGAACCTGCGACAATTCGCCGTTGGCGAGGCTGTAAAAGGACATGTTTGCGTTGCCCTCACTGAGTACCACTGAATCGTAAATGACTTCCTGCGCTTGGGCCGCAGGCGCTGCAGCGAGGCACAAGAAAGCGAGGATTGAACACGAAAGAATAGCGTAATGAATGAGCATGGCTGTGAAACTTTCAGCCAATCTCACGCGCATTTTTCAGACGTCCGGCATACGGATTGTCAAAAGTTTATCACACGAGAGCGAGTGACCAATTCTTGGAAGTAAGTAGCACGGATGCGAGCATTATTGCCCGCATCCTTGCCACCTCAGTTCGCCTTACGCAAGTGCCACTTGCCCAAGCGCTTGTTATCCATTTCGCCCGAATCGCTTGATTCATCAAACACGCTCCACTCTTCGTCTGGAATGCGGTGCTTGATGTTCGCAGGTGCATAACGGACCTTGGTAACCTCACGTCCCTCGAAGTCGCGCATGGCCTGTACCGATTGATGAAATCGAGTGAAGTGTACGTGATACCCTATAATGGGTTGCATCATCCGTGTTGATCAGCGATTGCCATACCGGTCATCCCCTGCCAATTCATTGTAAACACTGAAGTTTCTGCATAAAAAAAGCCCGCATCGTTGTGATACAGGCTTTCTTTTTGGTGACCGTGTAGGGATTCGAACCCCAAACCTCCTCATCCGTAGTGAGGTGCTCTATCCAGTTGAGCTACACAGCCGGTTCTCGTCGAAACGGGGGGCAAAGATACCAACTCCCCTCAATCCACCAAATGGAATCAAGGAATAATCAAAAGAAAGGCTGCATCATTGAATTGCAGATCCAATTCTCATCGGGCCATGGCCTTTTTTGCGGCCTTTGGCAAGCCATCTTGATGGACCATGATTCCAATTGTATGGTGCCGGAAATAAGACATGGAAACAAATTGACGTCCGCCATATGCATTCCCATCTCCCCATGAATTCTTGATGATGAAATAAGAACGGCCTTTCGCATCTTCAGCCAACCCGACAATGTGCATGAGATGGTCGTCGGTATTTTCTTGTGAGTCAAAAGCGGATTGACGCATTGACTGGTCCACAGCTGGTTCTTCGGGCATCTGTCCCAGTGTTTTCCATTCCTCTGCAGAGGCCGCGGCTTCAGGCATAATGGCCCAACCGTTTGTAAATGAAAAACCGCGGTTGCTCACATCTGCATCCCAAGCCACCGTGTATCCTTCCGTAAGGGCATGGCGCACTGTGCTTTCCATTTCATCCAATGGGACATTCCAAAATGCCCCGTGAGCGTGGTTATCAGGCACTTCCAAAATAAATGGTGATCCAAAAGGATGGTGCGTAAAAGAAGTCATGGTGACATATGCACTGGGATCAATTCCCATGGCATCTCTAAATGAACCCGGCGTGTATGATTTCCCTTCGTATTCGAATGAATCGGGCAAAGAGCCAAGGTGCGCATCCAATACCGCCTCGACTGCGTCAAATGATTCAGGCGCTATTTTGCCAGATTGACCGACCATCGTTTTCGCAAGAGCTTCCAAGGAAGCGTCCAACGCTCCATGATTGTAAGAACCCGGTTCTTGCCCTCCACCATAAACAGATTGAGGAACCAACCCGTAGACCGCAGCTGCATGAGTGACGTCGTGCGACAATCCGCCTGGGCCAAACTGATGTTTGCCCTGGTAACGAACATAGCGCTGAACCTTCTCGGGATACACAACGCGAACCGCTGCCATCTCACTGAAGTCATGCAAATTGCCTGTCACCCGATGCGCTTCTGACTCCAAAAAACTGGTCGTACTGAAACTCCAGCAGGTACCGGTCTGTCCTTGGCTGAGCACATCAGTTGAGGTCAAATCAATGCTAATTTCAGGAGCTTGTGCGTTTGCTGCTCCCGCAGCCAATGCGAATAAAATGGAAGCCGCGCTCCATGCCTTAATCGATTTCATGGTAAATTGGTTTGGTTGCAATTTACATGCTGACCGAACAAAATGCCGCTCAAGCCCACCACCAATTCTTTGAAGAAAGCTCAAATGCAGCAAGCGGCCATTGAAACTGCCACAAACTCATTGCTTTCCAAGCTCAAGCGCGGTATGCGGAGCGATGCCGTAACCGATTTGGTAAAATTCGTCTTGGACGAATCTGGAAACATGTGCGCCTTACTTGGCATCCTCGAGCATCCAGAGCACCATCAAAAGGTTCAGGTGCAAAAGGCAGCTTGGGTATTGCACCGTGCCTTTCAGTCCGATCCGCGTGGGTTGTTTGCTCACCGTCAAGCCCTGTCTCATGCCTTGGATGCAACAGACGACACATCTGTGATGCGCGAGATCTTGAAGACCTTAGCAAGTCCTATTTGGCTGGACCTTGAAAGCGAAGAGCGTAGGAGTGATGTTTTGCAACTCGCCTTGGATCTTTTGCATGTACCCACTTTCCCCATCGCTGTGCATTACGCTGCGATGCAAATCATTCAAACACGCGCAAAAACATCCCGTGACGAGGCCGAGGCTGCCAAAGCTATTCGAGTGCTGATGGATGGTCTGCGAGAGCAGAACGCCTTATTCAAATGCGCTGCGAAACATGAAGCAAGAATTCAGAAACGCATCAATCGCTAGAAGCTGGCCCGAACAAAATCACCCAACTGAGGAGGAATGACCCAGGTCAAATACAACGCACCTTGCCACAAATCGTCTTCATACGACCCCATCACAACCCGGTCTCGACTCACCCGTGCGGTGAGCATCAAATTGCCGCCTTCTTCGAAAAACAATTCCACGCCCAATGCTGCAAAACCACCAAACCCCGTCGCGGTCAAACTGGAGGTAGGATTGGCAAATTGTCCATTTCCAATGGGGGCAGTTAACAACTGATAATTTTGATTCTCAACCCGAACATAATTGCTCTTCAATTGGGTGGCTAACATGTTGCCTCCAAACTCAATAACCCAGCTCACCTCTTCAGTTACGTAAGCAGCAGTTCGGTACGCCAAAGACAACTGAAATCGATCCTCTTCGCTGAAAATACCATACGTGCGCCGGTTCTCAGATCCCTGGCCTGTATCCACATCAGAGGAGACGATGTTCCATCCACCTTCCGACTTCAAACCATTGATGAAATCCACATGCAAAGCGAAGGCAGATTCCGGATTGAAAAACAGCATTGTCTGCAATCCCATCAGTGTACCCGGGGTGTACCGCATGCCCGTGTATGCGGGATATTCGATGTATTTGAATTCTCCTGCTTCCAGTCCTATGCTGTTCATGATTTGACTCCAAACAATGCTATTTGGATTGTCAATTCCCAACCGACCTTCGATGGTCATCAAATTGGCTGTGTTGTCTCCGAGGTCATAAAATTCACCAGCATATCCATTGTAAAATGCATTTGCCGCTTGATGATTGGCCTGATAAACACCAAAATTCACCGCAAACTCCACTCCTTTTCTCCCTGCGACATAGCTGTCTTCGTCGTATTCGTCCCAATCGTCCCAATCCTGGGCAATGCCCAAGTTTGCCAGCATGATCATAGCAGCAACACAACACAACCTCATGCGCTCATTTGACTTCGTCGCTTTGCTTGATATTTCCTTAACCATTGCTCTAATTTACGAAATCATCTCTCGTGGACTTCACGTCAACCACAGCTTCCAAGCGAAATTCTTGACGCCGCAATGGCCAATCGCTTGCATCTGTATCCACTTCAGCCAACAAATCCAGCACTTCAAAACCTGAAACCATCTGGCCAAATACGGTGTGTTCAAAGTCAAGATGTGGCGTTCCGCCTTCCCTGACATACCGCTCTTTTTGAGCTTCAGTGTACGAGATGCCCTTTTCACGCTCCACACGAGCGAGTTCTGCACGCGTAACCCTTCGACCCACCACCAAGTAAAAATCATAGGAAGCCGATCGTTTATTCGGATTGCCCTTGTACGTGCGTCCCATGGCCAGCGCTCCGCGAAAATGCAACCGGTTTGAACGGAACTCCGCTGGCAACGTGTGCTTGCCAATCAGCCAACGCATCTCTTGCGCCCGTGAATCTTCAGAATTCCCTCCTTGCACCACAAATTCAGGAACAATGCGCACAAATTCACTCGGCATGTAATACCCTCTTTTGACTTTGTACTGAAAATTAGCGCTGTGCAACGGCGCATCCGAGAAAGTCTCGAGCGCTATTTCACCCATGGAGGTCGAGAGCTTATAGCGCCGATCCGGGCGATTCTTCGCCCAATCCAATAAAAATTGCTCGCAATTGGCATCAGTCAAAGCCGGATATGCCAGCAGCGCTTTCTTCGCATTGATAGCAAGGGAATCCACTTCCAAAGGGGCTATTGCCACTTCGGCTTGGATTGGCACAGAATCCAATTCTGTTTGTTGATCACCACACGAAGTCATGCACAACGCTATGACGAGCAGGACGAGCGGGACGAGCATGACGATCGGAGGCATAGATATTCCCTTCATGCCCCAAATCTACCGCAATCTTCATCGAACGTAAATCCTTTGCGGACCTGCCTCGCAAATTAGTTGCAGAAACAGAGATATTTGCAGCACCATGGAACGCTTCGCTATTGTCGATATTGAAACCACAGGCTCCCACGCGCGCGGCCACGGCATCACCGAAATTGCGGTGATCATTACAGACGGCACCATAGAAGTGGATCGTTGGGAAACGCTTGTCGATCCTGGCCTACCGATTCCAGCTCATATCACCAAACTCACAGGCATTGATAACACCATGGTCGAATCGGCGCCAACGTTTGATGCGATCGCGGACGAATTGGAAGATTGGCTCGCGGATGCAGTTTTCGTAGCGCACAACGTCGGATTTGACTATGCCTTTATTCGGGGGCATTTTGAGACCATGGGAAGGATTTGGAAGCGTCCAAAACTTTGCACGGTACGCATGGCACGTAAGCTTCTTCCAGGTCATGCCAGTTATAGCTTGGGACGATTGTGCAACGACCTCGGAATTCCAAACGATGCCCGGCACAGAGCCATGGGCGATTGCGCTGCCACTGTTGATTTGTTTCATCAGATGATGCGGACCGAACGTGCCCTTGATGTCGTCGGCAGCATGCTGAAGCGGGGAGAACGAGAATCTTGGCTTCCACAGCATGTCCCTGCTTCGGATTTTGAACAGTTGCCTACTGCTCCAGGCGTTTATCGTTTTCTCGATCGCAAAGGCACGCCCATCTATATTGGGATGTCACACAATGTGCGTCACAGGGTGCGAACCCACTTCAATGGAGACATGGCTTCTTCACGGCGTCAGGCTTTTCTGAGAGACATTCACCGCATCGAAGCGGAAGAAACTGGCTCTGCACTGCTGGCGAGATTGCTTGAGGACGAATTGATTCGAAAGCATTGGCCCTTACACAATCGTGCACAAAAGTCCGTTGCCATGCGCACGGCCATCATCCCTTACACGGACCAAAAAGGCTTCAATCGCTTTCATTTGAAGCGGCAACGTCACATCAAACAAGCCATGCGTTGGTTCTACCGGGACGAGGACGCCAGGGCTTGGCTTCACCGTCATGCACGAGAACAAAATCTAGATCCTGAGCTATTGGGGCTGGGGTCCGACGGACGCATTTCTGACCGGGACGCCTCTGATGAGTCTGTAGCCCAGCACAATGAAGGAATCACAGCGATTCTGCAAGCCGCTCGTCAATCGGAACGCATGGCCATCATCGAAAAAGGCCGCAACCAACATGAGTCTGCTGTGATTCTTGTCGAAAATGGCGTTGTGCACGGTTGGTGCTACACCGAGGAAACCATTGAGCGGTTTGACCAACTCGAGGAAATCGTCCCAATGAAGTCCGGCTCAGCAACCAGTGACGCGATCGTTCAACACGCTTTGCAGGAATTGGCTGCGGGCAAATCCCACTTCCGAGTATGGGAACAAGCCGCAACAAAAAAGCCACCCGGAGGTGGCCTTTTTATTTGACATGCGATGTTCGCTTCAATTGATGTTCGTGCAAAATGCACCGAGCTTCTTGGATTGAACCATTCTCATTCCTGCCGAGTACGACAGGATGCTGCGAATGGATTGTGCTTTGGGCATGATGTCCGCCGCTTGCGCGCTTTCATCAAACCAATCGGATGTCAAATCTTCGAGTGTACAATGTGCCATGGGCTTCTGCATTAGGGTTTGAACACCCCAATAACGCAGTCAAGCATGGTCTATTGTGCAGGATTCATTTTCATTTCGATTGGAACCACTCCCACTGCTTCAATTCAGTGTAAGTTGCACACCTCGCTCCTCCATCGTGCGACGCATGTTAATCAAGGCATACCGCATGCGACCCAAGGCCGTATTGATGGAGACACCTGTCTCATCGGCAATTTCTTGAAAACTCAACTCGCGCTCAATGCGCATGTGGACGACTTCACGCTGCTCCTCAGGCAAACATTCCAACAAGTCGCGCACGTCTTGGTGAATTTGATCTTGAATCATCTGATCCTCCACGTGCATCTCGTCGCTTGGTAAGGTATCAAACACGTCAAATTCGTCGGTAGCGCGCATCATGCGCATCTTCTTTCCTCGGCGGAAATGATCGATCGAAATATTGTGCGCGATTCGCAAGACCCAAGGAAGGAATTTACCCTCTTCATTGTATTTGCCTCCTTTCAAGGTGTTCACCACCTTGATAAAAGTATCCTGAAACAAATCGTTGGCGAGATCGGAATCCCGGACGATGAAAAATATTTTGGAGTAGACTTGTTGTTGATGACGATTCAAAAGAGATTCGAATGCGGCCTCATCTCCAGAGAGATAGAGGGATATCAACTGTTGGTCAGAAAGTGACGCACGCATGATTTTACGCAGTTAAGGGTGAAATGAAAACCCGGATGAGCCGGGGCCTTACTTTGAAGCGTAAAATGTATCGATCGCGTACTTTTTTGATTGTCTCTACCGAATATACGCATTAATTTCCGTCCAAGGAAACCCTAAGGCCTTTTATGGTGTTAACAAAAGCGAATGGATATTCAAATCAAGGGTGCCCGTGAGCACAATCTTAAAGGCGTTGACGTCACGATTCCGAAGCGGAAACTTACGGTGATTACCGGTCTATCTGGCTCCGGAAAAAGTTCCTTGGCCTTCGACACGCTTTATGCGGAAGGACAACGACGCTATGTGGAAAGCCTGAGCAGTTACGCTCGACAATTCCTCGGAAGGCTTGACAAGCCCGACGTTGATAGCATCGATGGAATTTCTCCTGCCATTGCCATTGAACAGCGGACGTCGTCAGGAGGACCTAGATCCACCGTCGCTACGCGAACTGAAATCCACGATCATCTGCGCCTGCTTTTTGCGCGCGCGGGAAAAACGATTTCACCCATCAGTGGTGAGGTGGTTCAAAAAGATCGGCCAGAGGATGTTTTGGAACAACTGGAGCAAGAATCGGCTGGCACGCGATTCATTGTCTCTGCTCCCATTCCTCAAAAATCCGATCGAACCCGAAAACAACAACTGGACATTTTACAGCAACAAGGGTTCAGCCGCATCCTCGATGCCAAAGGCAATGCCCATTTGATCGCAGATGTGCAATCCGAAGAAAAAGAAAATCAGACGAGTGACTTAGCCGAACCCTGGGAACTCATCATTGATCGACTTGCCGTCAATCAGGGAGATGAGGATTATACTTCGCGTTTGTTGGATTCGGTAGAAACCGCATTTTTTGAAGGAAACGGCGGATGTGCCATTCACTTTACAGATTCACGCGAGCCTTGGCAGTTCTCCAACCGCTTTGAGCGCGACGGGCTGACCTTTCCCGAACCGTCACCTGAACTCTTCACATTCAATAGCCCCATTGGTGCATGTCGGCGTTGCGAAGGATTCGGACACGTCATTGGAATCGATCCGAGTCGCATTGTGCCAGATCCTCGGCTTTCCATCTATGAAGAAGCCATCGCCTGTTGGCGTGGAGAACGCATGAGCAAATGGAAAGACCGACTTTGCCTCGCGGCTCGTGAAAATGACATTCCAATTCACTCTCCTTGGCGGGACCTCACGGAAGCGCAAATTGCCACGGTGTGGAAAGGCGGAAAAGGATTCAAAGGATTGGATGCCTTTTTCAAGTACCTCGAAGAAAAGAGCTACAAAATCCAGTTTCGGGTCATGTTGAGCCGTTACCGTGGTCGCACAACTTGCCCCGATTGCTCTGGCACCCGCCTTGGAAAAGCTTCTCAAAATGTCTTGATCGGCGGCAAAGATTTGACCTATGTGCTGCGCCTGCCCGCGAAAGATGCTCTGGGCTTTTTTCAATCATTGGAGTTGACAGCTGTTGAACATGAAATTGCTGAACGGCTTATTCATGAGGTTGTGACGCGCCTGACCTATCTCTGCGATGTGGGGCTAGGCTACCTCACGTTGGACCGTTCAAGCAAGACTTTGAGTGGCGGAGAATCACAACGCATTGCGTTGAGTACGTGCCTCGGCAGCAGCCTGGTCGGAAGCACTTACGTGCTCGATGAACCCAGCATTGGTCTGCATCCGGAAGACACAGAACGATTGATTGGCATATTGCTTCAATTGAGGGACATTGGAAACACCGTTGTTGTGGTGGAGCATGATGAAGACATCCTGCGAGCCGCCGATCACTTGATTGATTTGGGACCTTTGGCGGGCACAGAAGGCGGTCAACTTGTCTTTGCTGGCGGCCAATCCGAATGGCCTAAATTGTCTGCTGACCACCCCTCTCTGACCGCATCTTATCTAAATGGGCATGCCAAAATCCACTTGCCTGTGGTTCGTAAAATTGGGCCAGACTACATTCAAATTCAGGATGCTTTCAAAAACAACCTCAAAGGCGTCAACGCTCAAATCCCATTGCACACGCTCACTTCTGTCACTGGAGTGAGTGGCTCGGGCAAAAGCACGCTCATCAACGAAGTCATGATGCCCTTGATGCGTCAAGCACTCGATGGATTAGGAGCCACACCATCAGCATTCGGGAGTGTTGGCGGCAGCGTTGCAAAGATTGGGGCCATCGAATTTGTCGACCAAAATCCCATTGGAAAAAGCTCAAGAAGCAATCCGGTAACCTATGTGAAGGCCTATGACGAGATTCGTCAGTTGTTCGCTGACACACAAACCGCAAAGATTCGGGGATACAAACCGTCTCATTTTAGTTTTAATGTGGCTGGAGGACGTTGTGACAATTGCGAGGGAGAAGGCCAAGTAACTATTGGCATGCAATTCATGGCAGATCTCAAGTTGCGCTGTGATGTATGCAAAGGGAAACGATTTCAGGACGAGGTTTTGGATGTGCGATGGCATGAAAAAAACATTGCCGACATCTTGGACATGACAGTGGCAGATGCCATCCTCTTCTTTGGGACTGAAGAAGAAGGCAAACGAATGCCTGCTGGTCAAAAGCGACTGATTCAAAAATTGACTCCACTCCTCGATGTAGGCCTCGGTTACGTCACTTTAGGCCAAAGCAGCAACACGCTCAGTGGCGGAGAAGCC
>CAJQMI010000093.1 GCA_905479395.1 uncultured Flavobacteriales bacterium | reverse complement strand
GCCAAACGAGGTGGTAACATCTGAGATTGTCTGGGATTTTTTCGCAGATGCGTGCGCAAACCCGATGCCGGTTGAAGAACCGGTTGCAGCGGAATCAGATCACATGATGTATCCCAATCCCGTCGCCCCCGGTGCAGCGCTGCAATGGCCGTGCAATGCCGGCGAGGTTTATGAAGCGTCAGGGCGTTGGGTGGGACACGCAAAGGGCCTCGCACCCGGAGCCGCGGGACTCTACCTCATCCATTGCACAGACGGCCAGACAACCCGTCTCGTTGTTCGTTGAGTAGCCCCATTTCGCTACCACTTCATCGGCACCTCCATCAAGAGGAAGCGTGCATCATCGGTGGCCGTGATCGCGATGGATTCCGCGTCCCAAATTCCCAAGCCGTCTCGTCGGCCCAATGGTTTGCCGTCGATTTCAATCGAACCTTCCAGCACAAAGGCATAAACGCCTTGGCCTGCTCCATGCAATTGGTACGCACCCTTGTGAGCGTTGTCCCAGGCACCGAGATGAAACCAAGAGGTCTGGTGGATCTTGACACCTTGCTCACCATCTGGGCTCACGACACACAACAACTCGTTGCGCTCTGATTCCATCGAGAACGATTCTTGGTCATATGCCGGAGTCAAATCTCGTTGGTTCGGATACATCCAGATTTGCAAAAACCGCACAGCGTCGTCGCTGTTGTGATTCTTTTCGGAGTGCATGACGCCTGTTCCAGCAGACATGATCTGCACATCGCCGCTGCGGATGACAGCTGTATTGCCCATGTTATCGCCATGTTCCAAATCCCCCGAAAGCGGAATGCTCACAATCTCCATATTGTCATGGGGATGGGTTTGGAACCCAGCGCCACCCGAGACATAATCGTCATTGAGCACGCGCAACGCACCAAAATGCATGCGCTCGGGGTTGTGCCAACTCGCAAAACTGAAGGAATGATAGGTCTTCAGCCAACCGTGGTCGGCGTGCCCACGGCTTTCAGCAGCGTGGTAAACGTATTGGGGTCTGGAATCGGACATGATGAATTGCGATTGGTTTGGAACATCCAACGCCACGCCATTGAATCCCGCAAAAGCGGAAACCAACAAAGCAAGAGAAAGCAAAGCGGTTGGGTGCATGGAGTTTGTTCTTTCGGGAAGATGCTGGAAATCAGTTCTCAATAACAGCAGACTTCCACCCAATATAGAACGCCTAAGCGAAGAAATGGTTCAACGGCTCCGGCCATGCATAGGACACGTCAGGCCTTTTGGAAGCGAAACCACCAACGCCAGAGCCAGCGGATCAAAAGCAACGCCAACACGCCAATGCCGGCGCTGTGAAACCAGGAGGGCTCAGCGCCTTCGAAATCCCCGTTGATGCGCGCCAAAAAAGTCACCCCCATCACGAAGCCGGCATAGCCATAATGCACGCGGTGATAAACCGCACTTGGTGAAATTCGCACAATCAGCAACGGATGCAGTAGAATCATTCCGTAGGCGAGTGCTCCTCCAATGAGTTTTACCGGCACCAACTCCACTTCATTTTGAGATATGTTCAACGCGAGAAACCCAAGGTGAATGGCATGAACCCACGCAAACATCGCAGAAGCAGCAAGCCAGATTTGCTTGTCCAAATCGCTTGATTTGATCAGCCGCGCATGCAACGCCGCTCCGCCGAGGAAAACCAAAAACGACAAGCGACCCGAGTAACGTGCTGCCAATCGAACGCCTTCACGCCATGATTCAGCTTCGCCTTGCGACCAGCTCCAAATTAGACATTCACATAATGTGCCCATCACCAGCGGCACAACCAAGATCATCTTGCGATTCATAGGACTAAAATAGACATTTTGACCCTCGGCCATTTATTCATACCTTTTAAGTAACCACTCAAGCGCTGATACAGAACCTCTTTGGTCATCAGCTCGTTATCACATCATGCAACGCACCTTGTTCAATTTCCACTTCCGCATGAGCACTTTTATGTGGATTGCAATCGCTGTCCTGACAACGAACATTGCGCATGCACAGGAATCAGTCGTCCGTGATTGGAACGAGGCCATGCTCAACGCCATCCGAAATGACCTGGCAAGACCAAATGTTCATGCCCGAAACCTGTATCACTTCACTGAAGGCATTTACCATTTGCAATTGAGCACGGAAGGGGGAGCGATGGGAACCATGCTGAGCGAAGTCGAGAACTGGCCCGACAATCCAGAAGCGCTAATCGCCATCCAAAACGATGAAACCAACTTCGACCACGCTGTTGCAGCATTTGGTTACCGGTTCATTCAGCTGCGTTATGCGCAATCCCCTGGCTGGAGTTTCACGCTGTCCGATCTGGTCAGTGCCTTCATCGGCAGCACCAATAGCACACCGAGTGCATTGCTCAACTCTTCGCCTGCCGCAGCATGGGGTTGGGCATGTGCAGAAGCAATCGATTCTGCGTATCAATTGGACGGATCCAACCAAATCAACAATTACGACAACACCTGCTACCAAGCGGTCAACGACCCACTCGATGTCACGGAAGATGCAACATGCACCGACCCCGTTGAATTCCCGAATCGATGGCAACCGCTTTCTTTTGGTGGCAGTTTTGTCGATCAATCCGGCAATGAAACGTTTGAAGATGTGATTCCATTCAGCGGTGCCAATTGGGGCAACGTGATGCCGTTTGCATTGGATCCAGCCAATGCCACATACGCTGAACGTGACGGCTGTACCTATCCTGTCTACCTCGATCCAGGACCACCGGTGCTCCTCGGCGAAAGCAGTGAGACCCAATATGAATGGCAAGCAGGCTTCGCACACGTAGCCGTGTGGCAAACGCATCTCAGCATAAACGACAGCGTTGTCATTGATATCAGTCCCCGAGCTTGCGGCAACATCAACGCTTATCCCAGCAACCCAGACTACCTCTATGGCATTGAGGAAGGAGGAGACTTTGGAACCGGTTACGCGTTGAACCCCGTGACGGGAATGCCCTATCCTGCCCAGGAGGTTTTGCGCGGTGATTACACTCGGGTTTTGGCTGAATTCTGGGCGGACGGACCCGATTCTGAGACCCCGCCGGGCCATTGGTTTACCATCCTCAACGGGGTGACTGAACATCCGCAGTTTGATTGGAAGTGGGAAGGGAAAGGCGAATCGCTTCCTCCCAACGCGTACCTCGCTCGCGCTTATCGGCTGCTGGGTGGAACCATGCATGACGCGGCAATCGCCGCTTGGAGCGTCAAAGGTTATTATGATTTTGTTCGGCCGATCACGGCCATTCGTTACATGCTGTCCAAAGGGCAGAGTACGCTGCCCGGCGTGCCATCTTACGATTCAGAGGGCGTGCCATTGATTGAAGGCGTGTTTGAGCTCGTGGCAGAAGGCGACCCCATTTGGAAACTGAACCCAATGCGCTAGGTACGGTCAAAACATACCGCTGGCTTGCTGGCGACGATGGGAGCGACGGAGAATTTGGATGGACCACAGGCTGCGCTTGGCGACCCTTTCAAAT
>CAJQMI010000092.1 GCA_905479395.1 uncultured Flavobacteriales bacterium | reverse complement strand
AGCCAGCTGGTAACCTACGATATTGAAGCATCATGAATACTGATCCAATAGCAGATTACTTGACCCGCATTCGCAACGCGCAAATGGCAGGGCACAAGGTAGTAGAGGTACCGGCCTCGAACATGAAAAAAGAAATGACCCGTATCCTCTTTGATAAGGGATACATCTTGAACTTCAAGTTCGATGATGAAGGGTATCAAGGCAACATCAAAATTGCTTTGCGTTACGATAGCAAGTCGAAACGACCGGCGATCTCTGAATTGAAGCGTGTGTCGACGCCTGGTTTGCGACGATATGCGAGTTCAGGCGAGTTGCCACGCGTTTTGAATGGTTTGGGCATTTGCATCGTTTCCACGTCAAAAGGTCTTATGACTGACAAGGAAGCGCGTCGAATGAACATCGGAGGTGAAGTGATTTGCACGGTTTATTGATTTAGAAAACGGAACATCATTATGTCACGTATAGGAAAAGCACCCATAAATGTACCGGAAGGCGTCTCTTTGACGCTCGAAGGACAGTTGGTCAAGGTGAAGGGCCCCAAAGGGGAACTGGAGCAGGCCATTGACTCTGAGATCGGGATGAATCTTGAGGAGAATGTGTTGACGTTCACGCGTCCAACAGACCACAAGGATCACCGAGCAAAGCATGGTTTGTACCGCTCATTGGTCAACAACATGATTGTTGGTGTGACCGAAGGTTACAGCATCAAGCTTGAGCTGGTAGGAGTTGGTTTCCGGGCCTCATCGCAAGGACAAGATTTGACTTTGTCTTTGGGCTTCAGCCACCAGATTGTTATGCGCCTCCCTGCTGAGATCAAGTTAGAAGCTGAAACAAAAAAGGGTGCCAACCCATACGTTTTGTTGCAGTCACATGACAAGCAACTCATTGGAACGGTAGGAGCTAAAATCCGTTCACTCCGCAAGCCAGAGCCATACAAAGGCAAAGGTGTGCGTTACTCGGGAGAACAAATTCGTCGTAAAGCCGGTAAGACCGCAGCTAAATAATCGATTCAAATGGGAACGAAGAAAACATTCGCTCGCAATCGCGTCAAGCGCCGTGTACGAGGAAAAATCCAAGGCACATCAGCGCGTCCACGATTGTCAGTATTTCGAAGCAACAAGCAGATTTACGTTCAAATCATTGATGACCGTGAAGGTCGTACACTCGCCGCAGCAGGCTCACTTGGAGGTGATGCTGCCAGTGTCGCAAAGATTGAGCAAGCTGCTGCTGTCGGAAAGATGATAGCCGAAAAGGCAAAAGCTGCGGGAATTGAACAGGTTGTGTTCGATCGAAACGGTTACTTGTATCATGGCCGGGTGAAGACCTTGGCAGAAGCTGCTCGTGAAGGCGGGCTTAAATTCTAAGGAAAGATGGAACAACGTCAACAACGAAAAGGACGCGACCAGCAACAGCAGTCTCGTACAGGTGATCCCGATTTGAAGGAACGCTTGGTTGGAATCAACCGTGTTGCTAAGACCACCAAAGGTGGACGTACTTTCAGCTTCAGCTCCATTATGGTGGTTGGGGATGAGAAAGGACGTGTAGGACATGGTTTGGGCAAGAGCCGTGAAGTAGCAACGTCAATTCAAAAAGGAATTGAGGACGCGAAGAAAAACATGGTCGAAGTTCCTTTGGTGAAGGGTACCATCCCTCATGCTCAGGAAATGAAATTTGCAGGTGCTCATGTCATGATTCGTCCCGCATCTCCGGGTACGGGTGTCATTGCAGGTGGTGCCATGCGTGCTGTGCTTGAAAGTGCAGGCATCAAGGATGTTCTCGCGAAGTCACTGGGTTCGAGCAACCCGCACAACGTGGTGAAAGCAACCTTCAACGCATTGCAGGCTCTGCGAAGCGCCAAGGACATCGCTGATCTGCGCGGCATTTCAGTATCTAAAGTATTCAACGGTTAATTGCAGTCATCATGGGAAAAATTAAAATCACCCAGGTGCGGAGTGCAATCAACCGCCCGAAGCGTCAAAAGGCCACCATTCAGGCCCTTGGCATCAAAAAATTGCACAATCCAGTAGAGCATGAAGCCACCCCTCAAATTTTGGGAATGGTGCGCAAAATCTCTCACTTGATTAAAGTCGAAGAATTATAATTTAATAACCAGCACATACCATGAATCTTAGCAATCTAAAGCCAGCAGATGGTTCTCGGAAGCAGCGCAAGCGAGTTGGACGTGGAGAAGGATCCGGTCGCGGAGGCACTTCAACACGTGGACACAATGGCGCGAAGTCTCGTTCAGGTTACAGCCGAAAAATCGGTTTTGAAGGTGGTCAACAACCGCTTCAACGACGTGTGCCGAAGTTCGGTTTCACAAGTCCGAATCGCATTGAGTACAAAGGCATCAATTTGGACACGCTTCAAGAGTTGATTGATCGCAAAAAACTCAAAGCAGTCACAGTGGTAGATCTGATGGAGAATGGTCTCGCCGGAAAGCGTGATCTCGTCAAAATCCTCGGACGTGGAGAGTTGAAATCAGGTGTTTCCATTCAAGCGCACAAATTCTCAGCAACAGCGAAAGCAGCGATTGAGGCCGCAGGCGGGGAAGCATCAGAAGCATAATCTTTTTCAGATGAAGAATTTCTTTACTCAAATTGCGAACATCTGGAAGCACGAAGAATTGCGCCAGAAGTTGGGCATCACATTGGGCTTGATCCTTGTTTATCGCATCGGTTCATTCATTGTGATTCCTGGTGTAAATAGTGATGTTTTGGCAGCACAATTGGCGTCCTCCGGTTCAGGAGGTTTGGGTGATTTGCTTTCTCTCTTTACAGGAGGAGCGTTCACACGAGCGTCTATTTTTGCTCTCGGAATCATGCCTTACATCTCGGCATCGATCATCGTTCAGCTTCTGGGCATTGCTGTTCCAGCTGTTCAGAAGATGCAGGCAGAGGGTGAGAGCGGAAGGAAGAAAATCAACCAGTATACACGATTTCTAACCATAGCGATCACGTTGGTTCAGGCTCCAGGTTACTTGGCAACATCAGTTGTCGGCGTACCAGGAGCTGTGGCGAATCCCACAACGTTTTGGTGGTTTAGCGCAGTTTTGATTTTGGTTTGCTCCACACTTGTTATCATGTGGTTGGGCGAGCGGATCACGGACAAAGGCGTCGGAAACGGCATCTCTTTGTTGATCATGATCGGAATCATTGCAACATTCCCTCAAGCGTTGATTCAAGAATTTATTCACCCGGATACGACGTTGTTCTTCTTCCTGGTGGAGGTCGCTTTCTTACTCATCGTCATTGGTGCCAGTGTAGCCTTGGTTCAAGCCCTGCGAAAGGTGCCTGTCCAGATGGCTAAGATGCAAGCAGGCGGAACGCACATGCCGCAGGGCGAAGGTGCGCGAAGCTACATCCCATTGAAGGTGAACTCTGCAGGTGTGATGCCGATCATTTTCGCTCAAGCGATCATGTTTGTGCCATTGTATTTGACGCAAAGCGAGACGTTCCAAGAGAATGAAGCATTGCAGAGCTTGTCGGATTTCAACGGATTAGCCTACAACGCAATCTTTTTCATAATGATTGTGGTGTTCACTTACTTCTACACGGCGATCACGGTCAATCCCAACCAAATGGCGGATGACTTGAAACGTCAAAATAGTTTTGTCCCCGGTGTCAAGCCAGGAAAACCCACTGCGGATTTCTTGGAGCGTATTCTTTCGAGTATCACCCTTCCGGGTTCATTGTTTTTGGCTTTGATTGCAATCCTTCCAGCGATTGTGTTCAGCCTAGGATTAACAAAAGCGCAAGGCTTCTCCATTTTCTTCGGCGGTACGTCGTTGTTGATCATGGTAGGCGTCATTCTAGATACCCTTCAGCAAATCGAGAGCTACTTGCTTTCACGTCACTACGACGGTTTGATGAAGTCTGGAAAGTTGCGTGGTCGCCCGCAGTCACCTGTGGGAGGCATTACAGGATAATTCGAAATGAGTTTCGGCCGACGCGTGCACATTAAAACGGACGAAGAGGTTGAGCTCCTTCGAGAGAGTTCTTTGCTTGTTGGGAAAACGTTAGCTGCTGTGGCAGATCGGATAAAACCGGGAGTCACAACACTGGAGCTTGATGCTGTGGCCGAGGAGTTTATCCGAGATCATGGCGGAGAGCCAGGCTTCAAGGGATACGGAGGTTTTCCGAATTCCTTGTGCACTTCTGTCAATGAGGCGGTAGTGCATGGCATTCCAAATGACAAACCGTTGGTCGATGGCGACATTGTATCAGTGGATTGTGGAGTGTTAAAGAATGAGTTTTATGGAGATAGTGCGTACACCTTTGCGGTGGGCGAAATAGCTCCAGAAGTTCAGCAGTTATTGGAAGTCACCAAAGAATGCCTTCAAAAGGCCATTGAGCAGGCGATTGTTGGAAAGCGAATCGGAGATATCGGTTTTGCTTGTCAGCATCACGCAGAGCAACATGGTTATGGAGTCGTTCGGGAGTTGGTGGGTCATGGATTGGGTCGTTCGTTGCATGAAGCTCCGGAAGTCCCCAATTATGGACGGAGGGGCAATGGCCCTCGTCTAATGGATGGAATGGTTTTGGCCATCGAGCCCATGATCAATTTAGGTCGAAAGGAAGTGTTCCATGAGGAAGACGGCTGGACGATTGTGACAGCCGACCGCAAGGTTTCAGCGCACTTCGAACACGACATTGTCGTGCGCAAAGACCAAGCAGACGTTCTCTCAAGTTTTGACGAAATAGAAAAAGTATTACAACAACAAAAACGAAAGGTCTAAACGATTTAATCATATGGCGAAACAAGCGTCCATAACGCAAGACGGGACCATCCTCGAGGCATTGTCAAATGCAATGTTCAGGGTGGAATTGGAAAACGGGCACAAGATCACGGCCCACATCTCAGGAAAGATGAGGATGTACTACATCAAAATCTTACCTGGAGATCGCGTCCGTGTCGATATGTCTCCCTATGATTTAACCAAAGGACGAATTTCGTTCCGATACAAGAAATAATTGCACTATGAAAGTTCGTGCTTCACTCAAAAAACGTACCACCGACTGCAAGATTGTACGTCGCAAAGGCCGTTTGTATGTCATCAACAAGAAGAATCCTAAAATGAAGCAACGTCAGGGTTAATCCTGATTTTGCCAAACCCATCGCCCATGGCACGTATAGCAGGTATAGATATCCCCCGCAACAAGCGCGGAGTTATTGCACTCACATACATCTACGGTATCGGTCGCAGTCGTGCGTCTGAGTTACTCGCAGAGTGCGGAGTGTCTGAAGACAAAAAAGTCCAGGACTGGACCGACGATGAAGTCGGTGCGGTTCGTAACGCCATCTCAACCGGTTTCAAGGTTGAAGGTGAGCTGCGTTCTGAAGTGCAATCGCACATCAAACGTCTGATGGACATCGGAAGTTACCGTGGCATTCGCCACAGA
>CAJQMI010000091.1 GCA_905479395.1 uncultured Flavobacteriales bacterium | reverse complement strand
ATCGAACTTCTCCAATGGATTGCCTTCATGTCGCATGGAAATTGAGACTGCCTCATCTCCGAAATTTACGGCAACAGCAACCTCACTTTTTCCTTTGCTTCTCGTCCAAGCAAGCGCATTGTCTGAATCAACTCCGATGAATACAGGTTGAGCACCGTATGAGCCATTCCACAGAGCCTCTTGCTCGTGATGCAGACGATTGATGGTTTGATAGAGGTCTGTTTCGCTATAACTGCCCCATTCCACCGTATCCTTTTCAAAAAAGCGCAGCCGCTTGGTAGATCCTGATTCCTGGCCAGAATACACCAACGGCATCCCCGTCAATGTACCCGCCAAAATAGCCATTGGCTCCCCATTGGCTCCCATGCGTTCCGCAATGGTGCCATTCCATGAGTTTTCATCATGATTGGTGACAAACATCATTCGGTATGCGTCTTCCCCAAAACGAGCCAACTGCTTTGGCACAGCCTCTCGAATCGAATCTACCGACCAATTGTTCTTGGCGACTTCGTTCATGATGTGATGCATCTCCCACGCATAAGACATATCAAAGGCTCGGGCATGGTGGTCAACTACCTCGGCCTCGGCCAACATAAAAACGTCAGGGTTGACACTTTCCAATTGCCTGCGAGCTTTGTTCCAGAAATCCGTTGGAACCTTACCGGCAACGTCGCACCGAAAGCCGTCAATGCCAAAGTCACGCACCCAAAATTCCAAGGCATCGGCCATGGCATCATACAAACCTGTGTTCATTCCATCCTCCCAATCCAATTGGGTGACATCCCACCAATCCGTGCCGGTTGGGGGCTGCAGGTTGCCCGAATCATCCAGTAAAAAGTATTCGATGTGGTTTTCTGTCCAATCACTGTCAAATGCCGTGTGATTTGCCACCCAATCGAGGATGACCTTCATGCCCAAGTCATGCGCGGCCTGCGTGAATTGCTGCAAGTCCTCAGCTGTTCCCAAATCAGCATTGACTTTGTAGTAATCGATGGCACTGTAGGGACTTCCCAAGCTGCCAGATCCGGGCTCCGCAAGGTAATTGCTCGCATTCTCACCGCCTTTTCGATTGACCAGACCAATGGGATGAATCGGCATCAGCCAGATGATGTCAGACCCCAATTCCTTGATCCGAGGGAGGTCGAGTCGCGCCGCATTGAAGGTGCCTTCAGCAGTGTGCTGACGAACATTGAGCTCGTAAATGGTGGCATTTCTTGACCAGTTGGGATGCACTAGTTTATCCTCTGTTTCTCCTCCGCCGATCTGCTCGGCCAATGCCGTTGGCTGATTGGCGGAAGGCACGCTACAAGCAGAAATAAAAGCCACAAACAAAAATGCGATCGTTATTCTCATTGGAATTAGAATAAGGTTGGCTGAGCAGAATCATCCTCAGCTCCGGTTTGATTGTTTTTCTCTTCAGATCGTGACGCAGACTTTTCTTGAGCTTGCGAACTTGATTGCTCTGAAGAGGGCTTCACTGGCAATGCTTCTGAATCCGCCTTCACAGGAGAGGCTTTGGTTGATTCTGGAGCCGACTCTGAAATCGACTCTGAAGTCGTTTCTGAGGTCGACCCTCCTACCGATCCCAACCACTCCTTCTCTGCTAGCAATTCCCGTTCTACATCCTTGGGCTCGAGTACAACTTCAGTCACCGGCAGAGCGTTGAGTCTATTGCCCAAGGCGCGCCCGCCTTTCACTGAAATGAACTCACAAGCATCGATGATTTCATCTTCCCGATCACGGGTTTCTTTGAAGCGTCGATTGAAGCGAATTCGCACCATCGGATGATGATCTGTAGAGACCACTCCCAAACGCGATTGATCGTGATCTCCGATGAAAGAAAAGGGTTTCTGTGTGAGTTCAGGTAAGAATCGCTTGACGTACCAGTCTTCCTTTTCACCTTCATAATAAACCGCCGTAATGGCCCGCTTGGCATGCCACTTTTCCAAGTGAATCATTTTATCATCGAATCGTGTGCTGAGCTCAAATCCGGTGAGTAAATATTCGCCAGAAGATAAGAACACAACGATGCGATCATTGGCCATGAACTCACCGAGTAACCGTCCCCGTCCGTCTGCATTCAGAGTGCGCACAGTCTCATCATACCAAACGCGCATTGCACCGAGTGTTGAAACGCCCTCCTCACCCAACTCAATCTTCCGAATGGCATGCTTGGTGAGGAGATTCCCTCCTGCTCCTCGCCCACGAATTGCAATCTCAGAAAACGATGCGGAGAGCTTTAGTTTTTTTAGACGAGCTGCAGCACGCAATGTGATGTTTACCGATTCTGCTTCGCCATTTGGATTGGCCGTTAGATAGGTGATGCGCGAGTTAGCTGTGCCTTTGGTGATGTTGTATTCTCGGTCCCTGGTGATCGCTGGTACGCTGAAACGTTTGATCAAGCTCCTCCCTGAATCACCATCCAAGTAAATGCAGTTGTACACGGTGCGGTCATCCCCTCGCTTCCAAATTCCAACGTGCAGAAGGTCTTTGCCGAAAAACGCTTTCTGGCTCACTTTGCTCACTTGCATGATTCCATCCTTGCGGATTACAATGATGTCATCGATGTCGCTGCAATCGCATAAGAATTCGCCTTCTCCACGCTTCATGCCCGTGCCCACAAACCCCTCTTGCATTTGAACATAGAGTTTCACATTGGCTACTGCGACGTCTGCACGCGTAATGGATTCAAAAGAGCGCAATTCTGTTTTTCGCTCACGACCTTTGCCGTATTTCTTCTTGAGCATTTTGAACCAATCAACTGCGTATTCTGTCAGGTTCGCTAAGTGATATTTGACTTGTTCGATGTCTCCTTCCAAGCCCACGATCAACTGATCGGCTTTGAACCCATCAAATTTTGAAATGCGTTTGATGCGTATTTCAGTCAATCGGGTAACATCCTCATCCGTGACTTCACGGAGCAAATGCTTGATGTGAGGATTCAACCCTGTATGGATGGCCTGCAATATCTCGTCCCACGTCTCACACTCCTCAATGTCCCGGTAGATTCTATTTTCGATGAAGATCTTCTCCAAAGAGGAGAAGTGCCATTTCTCCTGCAATTCACCGAGTTCAATTTCGAGCTCAAGTTTCAACAATGCCTTTGTGCGATCCGCAGACAATTTCAACAATTCCGTCACGCCCAAGAACTGAGGCTTATCGTTTAAGATAACTGTTGAATTGGGTGAAATGGTTACCTCGCAATCTGTGAAGGCAAACAAGGCTCCGATCATTTTATCGGGACTCACATTGTTCGCCAAGTGGACGACAATTTCCACTTCATTGGCCGTGTTATCTTCGACCTTTTTAATCTTGATTTTGCCTTTGTCATTGGCCTTCAAAATACTATCAATCAGCGAACTCGTTGTAACTCCGAACGGAAGCTCGCGAATCACAAGCGTTTTGTTATCCGCTTTCTCTATTCTGCCACGAACCCGAACCTTGCCTCCTCTTAATCCATTGCTGTACGCCTCCACATCTGCAGTGCCGCCGGTTGGGAAATCAGGATACAGTTTGAACCCCTTGCCCAGAAGAGTGCAGATGCTGGCATCGATGAGTTCAATGAAGTTGTGCGGAAGTGTTTTACACGCCAATCCAACCGCAATGCCTTCGACCCCTGAAGCCAGCAAAAGAGGGAACTTAACGGGAAGAACATCAGGTTCCTTGTTTCGGCCATCATAACTTTGCAGCCAGGTAGTCGTTTTTGCATTGAACGAAATTTCCCTTCCCAGTTTACTCAAGCGAACCTCAATGTAACGCGGAGCAGCTGCTCGGTCTCCAGTCAAAATATTGCCCCAGTTTCCTTGGCAATCGAGCAATAAATCTTTTTGTCCCAATTGAACCATGGCATCGCCAATAGAGGCATCACCATGAGGGTGGTATTTCATGGTGTTGCCAATGACATTGGCCACTTTGTGAAACCGCCCATCATCGAGCTCGTTCAAGCTGTGTAAAATTCGACGCTGAACAGGTTTCAACCCGTCATTCTGGTGAGGAACCGCTCGTTCTAAAATTACATAAGAAGCATAGTCCAGGAAGTAATTGTTGTACATGCCCGAAACCTGGATCACGCGTTCCATGCCATCGCCTGGAACATCAACTGATCCGGCAGCATCATGAGAAGTATCTTTCATCGAAGCGTCCTGAGGCTGCTCCTTTGGCTCTAACTCGTCGTTTGGATCTTTATTTTCCTCGCTCATTGGTCAACCAAGTCTTTTTCAACCCGGAGGTTTTCGATGATGAAATTTTGTCGATCCGGAGTGTTCTTGCCCATGAAAAATGTCATCATTTCTTTGATTCGGCTCTCCTTTCCAATCACTACAGGGTCCAGGCGAATGTCATCCCCAATGAAGAATCGGAATTCATCCGGGCTAATCTCGCCCAATCCCTTGAATCGGGTGATTTCTGACTTTGCTCCCAAATCCCTGAGCGCAATTTGCTTCTCTGTTTCGCTGTAGCAATATTTTGTGTCTTTTTTATTCCTCACTCGGAACAACGGAGTTTGTAGCACATATAAATGGCCTCGCTTCACCAAATCAGGGAAAAACTGAAGGAAAAACGTTATGAGCAACAAGCGAATGTGCATGCCATCGACGTCGGCATCTGTTGCGATCACCACATTGTTGTATCGCAAGTTGTCCAGCCCATCTTCAATGTTGAGCGCAGCTTGCAACAAATTGAACTCTTCGTTCTCGTAAACCACCTTTTTGGTCAAACCGTAGCAGTTGAGCGGCTTACCCTTCAAACTGAAAACAGCCTGCGTTTGGACATCCCGAGCTTTTGTGATGGATCCAGACGCTGAATCGCCCTCCGTAATGAACAGGGTGGATTCGACATTCCGTTCCTTCTTATCGCCAAAATGCAACCGACAATCGCGCAATTTTTTATTGTGAACGCTCGACTTCTTTGCACGTTCTCGTGCAAGCTTCTTGATTCCAGCCAGGTCTTTGCGCTCTCGCTCGCTCTGTAAAATTCTAGCTTGTAAAAGCTGCGCTGACTCTGGGTTTCGATGCAGGTAATTGTCGAGCTCACGCTTCAGGAAATCATAGACAAAGCTTTTCAATGTTGGCTGGCCTGGCCCCATTTCTGAAGAACCCAATTTTGTTTTTGTCTGGCTTTCGAAAACTGGCTCCTCCACCTTGACTGCGAATGCCGCCAAAATACCACCACGAATATCAGCCGCATCATAATCCTTTCCGAAAAAGTCCCGCACCACACGAACGTATGCCTCACGAAAAGCTGATTGGTGCGTTCCGCCTTGTGGCGTGAATTGGCCATTTACAAAGCTCTGGTAATCCTCTCCGTATGCATCAGTATGAGCAACCGCAACCTCAATGTCCTCCCCGACCAAATGGATGATGGGGTAGCGAGGAGAATTGTCTAAGTCGTTTTCCAATAAATCCTTGAGACCAAAATCACTTTTAAACTTCTCGCCATTCAGGTACAAAGCCAATGAAGTGTTGAGATAAGCATAATTCCAGAGCAAGCGCTCGACATGCTCCATCCGATACGCAAAAGACTTAAACACTTCTGGATCGGGTCGAAATGAAATAAGTGTTCCATTTCTCTCCTCAGATTTTTGACGCTCTTGATCATCAATGAGCTCACCTCGGCTAAAAATTGCACGCTTCACTTCACCCTCGCGATAGCTCTCCACGATAAATTCAGTCGACAATGCATTTACCGCCTTTGCTCCAACTCCATTGAGACCCACAGATTTCTTGAATGCTCGAGAGTCGTATTTTCCACCGGTATTGATCTTTGAAACAACATCCACAACTTTCCCTAGTGGTATGCCGCGGCCGTAATCTCTAATCTTGACTTCACCATCCTTGATGTTGATTCGAACGGACTTGCCAAAACCCATGGCATGTTCGTCGATGCAGTTATCAGTGATCTCTTTCAACAGGACATAAATCCCGTCGTCTGCTGCCTGTCCATCGCCCAATTTTCCAATGTACATCCCCGGACGCATCCGGATATGTTCCTTCCAATCGAGCGATCGGATGTTATCTTCTGTGTACGATGACTGTGCTGAATTCGCCATGACCAGCAAAATTAGGCTTTACAGGCGAATCCAAAACATAAATAAAACGGTGTTTTATTCACAAAATCACATGTTTACCGATGATTCCGTCAATCACAAGTGCTTCCCATCGAAGACAAGAACAGCAACAAATCAGCAGTACCCACGAAACCATCGTTGGACACATCAAATATGCAATCTGACTCGAAGTCTTCCGGGTACAGGCAAGTCTCTGTTGAATCAGTCGCCAGTGGCTGATAATTAATTGCGGCTGGATCAACACAACCCGCAACTTCAAACGCATCGCAGATGCCGTCTTGGTCTTCGTCGGCAATGCAGTTGCCAGCACAATCGTAACCCGAAGCCGCGTAATCGCAGTAACCTGCATCTGTGGCGGTTGAATCGTAATTGCAAGCACTGTCATCCTGGCAACCCGTGACTTCATCCTGGTCGCAAATCTGATCGCTGTCCGTGTCCAACAGGCAGTCACCGTTGCAGTCATAGCCTACAGAAGCGTACAAACAAGAACCGTCGTCATCTGAAGCATCTGAATCGTAGTTGCACGCTGAACTGTCGGTGCATCCCGCAACT
>CAJQMI010000090.1 GCA_905479395.1 uncultured Flavobacteriales bacterium | reverse complement strand
CCCCGCCGTTGACTCGGTGGTGTACCAATCGCCCCAATCCGCCCGTCCATTCAAAGACGTCTTCTGTCAAGTTGTCTGCTGGAAATTCGTCGGGTAGCGCAATTGAATCCATGGCTGTATGACCATGCTCCGCCGCCCAGAATTCCATCATCTCCATCACGCCCCAGCCGCCCGTCCAAGGACCTCCGCCTCCCGGATAGGCATAGTAGGGCATGGCATCGTCTGCTGTGCCGTGGATGTGCAAAACGGGACGTGGTGGACCAACCGTTCCGTTGGTTTGTTCGTGCGCGCTCATCACGCCCCCTGCCGTTGCCATTCCTTTCCATACATCTGGCCGCTCTGAAATCAACGTGTACGCCATCATACCCCCGTTTGAAGCTCCGGCAACGAACGTGCATTCTGTGCTCAGTCCGTGTTCGGATTGCAGCGATTCGGCCAATGCCGTGAGGAAGCCAATGTCGTCGGCTGGAGTCAAAAACAGGTTGGCATTCCAGTAGGGGAGGATGCTGCCGTCCCAATTCCAGAGTGATCCTTGTGGCCAGCACACGGCAAAACCGTGCTCGTCGGCCAAATGATGAAACATGGTCTCTTGGCGCATGCCCTCCATCGTTCCGCTCATTCCGTGCAAGATGACCACCAGTGGAGCATCGTCTGGCAGGCCAGGGGGCACGTGTGTGAGGTATTGGCGGGTGGTGCCGTTCCAGTCAAAGTCGTAGATGTAATCGCATGAACCATCATCCGCATTGGCGCCCATCGTTGCATTGATGGCTGCGGGATCCATGCAGCCCGGTAAATCAAATGCGCAATCTGCAGCCAATGCATCCAGTGGGAAATACCCCAATTCACCGGCGTTGAAATCGATGGTCTGGATGACCTCTCCCTCTGCCATGATTTCGACCAGTGCGCCAAATCCCCAGCCTTCTCCCGTATACGAGCGTGTGATCATAAACGGACAAGGTTCGGTGAAGCACAGGGTGTCGTAGGTGTTTACAGCATTTCCCTGCCAGGCATAAGTGGACAATGTGCTGCCACTCGCATCCACCAATTCCCACGCCAATTCAGCGTTTGCGAAGGAGGTAAAGGTGTGCACCACCAATTCGGTGCCGTCACATTGGGCATCAGCATCGGAGTTCCAACAGATGCTGAAGAAAAGAGATGCTGCGAAGACCAAATGCCTGAGCGAGGTTGGATGAGATGGGCGCATGGGATGGAATGTGGTTTGAATGCAGTTAAAATGCGGTCAAAATGCGATCAAAATGCGGTTAAATTGAAAAAGCCACCCCCGGAAGGGTGGCTTTTTTGCTCTGTGGTGTGTGATTATCGGATGACAGACAAACGCTGCTTTGCGCCGTTTGCGGGTCCCATCAAGTATTGGCCGTTGGCCAAGTCACTGATGTCGATGGACTGAATGCCGCGGTTGATTCGCATGCGACGAACTTCGCGTCCTTGTTGGTCGAAGATCACCCAATCAGCTGGGGTTTCGTGCCATGTCACGTTGATGTTGCTTTGTGCTGGGTTGGGCATGAAAGACCAATTGTTTGCGTCCAATTCCGCAACGTCGGTGGCGGCATTGGTCAATGTTTGGCAGGTGATCGTGCTGCAGCCATCCGCAGTGGTTTCTTCGACACACATCTCGCACGTATCCGGCCAGTCAAACGTCAATGTCGCGGTGTTGCTTCCGTCTTGCACGACTTCGCCACAGGCGGAGTAGAACACGAATGCAGAACCTTCTTCAGCCGCTTCAAAGGTGTATTCGTAGGTGTTTCCCACCGTGAGCAACGTGTCGCCGATGATCGTGCCTTGCGCCACATACTCGCAGGATTCAAAGCTGAAAGGTGCTGCGCATGCATCAAAGTTGCATGCATTGACATCAGAGCAAGTGTTGGGCAGAGAGCCTCCTGGGACAATGTAGCCGCCGTAGAATGGGTTGGGGAACCCGATGCCGTCCCAAACCAAGTCCAAATCACCTGCTACTTGGGAGTTGTAGTTCATGGTGTCGCCACAAACGCTGACCGTTACCGTCATGACATCGGTGGCCAATACCCCGAATCCGTTGGCATTGAGAATCGCTTCCACTTCGTCAAACAAGAGAAAGAAGAGCGGTCCGCCTGTGCTGTCCTGCGTCAATGGAATGGGCAAGTCGTTCCAAGCGGCATAGCCAGTTTCACAGCCATCAAAATCGTACAAATCGATGAAGTCGTTCTCTTCGAGGGTGAAGTTGTCGGTGTCGAAGTAGACGCAATCGGCGGTGCCTTCAGAACCTTCTTGGTAGTTGCAGGCCATTTCGTCGTTGCAGTCGACGGGTGGGAAGGAGCACAAGCTCGCATCCGGAATGGCGCAAATGTCAAAATTGTCAGCGGCCGGGTCTCCGCAGCCGGGCGAAGCATTGGCAATAGGAGCTACATAATAGCCGACTGCCTCGCCGAGGTACCAGTATCCATTGGTGAACGAGTCGTTTACCAATCCAAGACCTGGCAGGTTAACGGACATGTCGTCTCCACAAAACGATAGCGTTGAGTAGGTCATGAGTGCGAGGAACTGATCAGCTTGTTCTTGGGTGACAGATCCTGAGTTGACAGCCCATTCAAAGTATTCTGTGACGCTTTCATCGATGACGAACTGCATCAAGCCTTCTGCGTTGGCTTCCATTTGCACGAATTGGTCGTTGATGGGTTGAACGGCGCATTCGGCAGCTGGATCCAGGTCATACTGGCCAAAGGGAATGCCGATCAAGACTCCTTGGCTCAGGTCTTGGTTGGAATCATTGTAGCTGCATGCCTCTGTTCCGTTTGGATCATAATTGCATGCCATCTCATTGTCGCATTGCGCTGCGAGATTGTTGAGGCCAAAAGCGAACAAGGCAACGCATAAAGCGGAGTAAAAATGTTTCATAGAAAACGGATAGGGTTAGAATGCAACATTATACAATAACGGATGCCCACACAAGGTGTGTGCACGAAATGTTCCGTTGTAAAAAATCACCGAATCCGCAGGACGGAGCTATTTCCCTGGTTTCCCATGACTTGCAACATCATGACGCCGTGCAATTTACTTCGATTGATTCGCGAGCCTTTGGCTGCGTTTTCGATGTGCCAAACCTTGCGGCCTTGGGCGTCCCATGCAATCAGGCCGCAGTCATTTAAGAGGCCGACGTATTCGCCGTTCCAGAAGG
>CAJQMI010000089.1 GCA_905479395.1 uncultured Flavobacteriales bacterium | reverse complement strand
CATCACCAAATTGAGCGTCCATGCCATCATAGGCTGGTGAGGTGATCTGGACACTAGGTGATTCTTTGTCGCGTCCATTGCATCCAGACAAAAAGAAGCCAATCAAAATTGCAACGGCTCCCTTTCTGTAAATCCGCGGGAAGCTTGCTCGGAAAATTGAACGTGTCATGGCTGTAAAATTAGGGTGTCAAGGCCGATGTTAAGAACCTTGTCAATGCGTTGTGAATTAACCATGATGCTCGGCTGAATTCCGTGTCCTACCTTCACACTCCCATTATCATGCAAGACCAACACTCCAACGACTCTTCTGTAACACGTGTTCGATCACGCGGGCCTCAATCCCCTTCGAATGCCCCTGAAATGTTAGGCAAAGTACAACCGCAGTCCTTGGACTTGGAAGAGGCTGTTCTGGGTGCGATGATGATGGAGCAGACAGCCGTGAATTCTGTCATAGATGTTCTAAAGCCTGAGAGTTTTTATCGTGACGCGCACCGCCGAATTTATGCAGCGATTGTGGCTTTGTTCCATGAATCTGAGCCGGTGGATATTTTAACGGTCACGGAGACACTTCGGAAGGCGGGAGATTTGCAGCAGGTGGGTGGCGCACAGGCTGTGGCTCAGCTGACAATGCGGGTTGCCAGCACAGCGAACATCGAAGCTCATGCTCGGATCATTGCACAGAAATACATTCAACGCGAACTGATCCGTGTTTCAAACTTGATCACTCAGAAAGCATTTGAAGAAACAACGGATGTGCTCGATTTGCTCGATGAGGCAGAATCTCAGTTATTTGAGGTTGCCCAAGGCAACATTCGCCGCAGTTATGAGTCCATGAGTAGCATCATGCGCCAAGCTTTGGAAGACATTGATAACGCCCGAAATCAAGAGGGTGGAATGAGTGGTGTCTCGACAGGATTTGTAGATCTGGACAAAATAACTGGCGGATTCCAGAAGTCAGATATGATTGTTTTGGCCGCACGACCGGGTATGGGAAAGACGGCTTTCGTTTTGACCATGGCCCGGAACATTACGGTTGACTTCAACGTGCCTGTTGCTGTCTTTTCGTTGGAGATGTCAGCGGTGCAATTGGTGCAGCGATTAATCTCGGCAGAGACCGAAATAAGTTCAGATAAATTCAGGAAAGGAAGTTTGGCCCCGCACGAGTACACGCAATTGCACGAGCGCATCGGAAAGCTCTCCGAAGCTCCACTTTACATTGATGACACACCAGCACTGAGTATTTTTGAGTTGCGTGCCAAGTGCCGCCGTCTGAAGTCCACGGCTGGAATTGAAATGGTCATCATTGACTATCTCCAATTGATGACTGCTGGATCTTCGACAGGAAATCGGGAGCAAGAAATTTCAAGCATCAGTCGTTCCATCAAGAGCATCGCCAAGGAATTGGATATTCCGATCATTGCCTTGTCTCAGTTGTCGCGGATGGTGGAAACGCGCGGAGGAGATAAACGCCCCATTCTGTCAGACCTGCGTGAATCTGGAGCGATTGAGCAAGATGCGGACATTGTCGCCTTTATTTACCGAGCCGAATATTATGGATTGACAGAACATCCGGATGGCATAGATACCGCAGGTTTGGGTGAGTTGATCCTAGCGAAACATCGTCACGGTGCACTCGGCACAGTGAAGATGCGCTTCATTCAGCGTTTGGCCAAATTTGCCAATTACGACAGTTTTGCCAACCCTGTTTTTGATCGAGGAGAGTTTCAGGATGGACTTCGCCCGAATGAGGACTTTGCGAATCAATCGACCATGACGGTGCCCTCCAAGATGAATCAGTCGAGTGAAGGCGGAAGCACCGACTCTCCATTTTAACAACCACAATCGAACGAGTCAAGCATTGCGCACTGAGATGGGGTGCAATGATACAGAGCGCAGTGAATCGTCGTAAATTGCTCCCATGAAAATATGTGCTGGTCAAGGATGGAAGCGAATGGCATGCATTGGATTCATTGTGGGATTCATGGCGGTTTCCAATTTACGGGCGTCACAGTTGTTGATTCCCATGGATGAAGGTCAGTCCAATCATCTCAAGGCCTACGGCTTGGCGTTTTGGCTATTGGAACAGGATGCAGAGATTGAGTGGCTGCTCAATTACCGAGGAGGAAGTTTTCTCATGCCCAACTTGACATCTGTCGTTCAAGAATGTGTGATTCGCGGCATCAGTCATCAGGTCATCGCAGATGTCCAAGCCCAGCAAATTTTATTGGAAATCGCTGATCCGGAGTCAAATACAGAACGAGTTAAATTGGAGGTTGCCCCTAAAATTGCGGTATACAGTCCAGATGGGAAGCAACCATGGGATGATGCTGTGACCCTTGTGCTCACGTATGCGGAAATTCCCTATGAGGTCGTTTATGATGCGGAAATCATGGGGGGAGAATTGCTCAAATATGACTGGCTTCACTTGCACCATGAAGACTTCACAGGACAGTATGGGAAATTTTACCGCTCCTATCGAAGCGCGGCGTGGTATCAAAATGAGGTGCAACGTCAAGAAGGCATGGCCCGCACACTTGGCTTTCAAAAAGTAAGTGTGATGAAGCGAAATGTGGCGTTGGAGATTCGTGACTTTATCTTGGGAGGGGGGTTCCTCTTCACAATGTGCTCAGGAACAGACTCTTTTGATATCGCTCTAGCTGCAGAAGAAGTGGATATTTGCGATCCGGTATTTGATGGGGATCCCATTGAACCAGGTGCTGTCAAAGCACTTGATTTCGATCGTTCCTTGGCTTTTCAGGACTACCAAATCATCACGGACCCCATGGTGTATGAATTTTCTGATATTGATGCAACTGAGGAGCACACAAAAACAAAGCAGCTCAATGATTTTTTCACGCTTTTCGACTTTAGTGCCAAGTGGGACATCATACCTACAATGCTTACTCAAAGCCACGAGCGAGTTATTCCAGGTTTCATGGGGCAAACAACGGCATTTCGAAAACAATACATTCGCCCAGACGTCACCATCATGGGTGAGACGAAAAGCACGCGTTCAGCGAAATACATCCATGGGACTTTGGGGCTGGGACAATGGACATATTATGGGGGGCACGATCCGGAAGACTACCGGCATTTGGTCAACGATCCACCGACAGATTTGAAGCTGCATCCCAATTCGGCGGGTTATCGGTTGATCTTGAACAATATCTTATTTCCAGCTGCCCGCAAGAAGGATCGGAAGACATAGCGAAAGACATAGCGAAAGACATAGGGGGAAATGTCAGCAGCGATTTGTCAGGCTTTCAGCAGAATTCCTAGAGTAAAAAGGTGCATTCCGGAATCCAATTCTAGGAATTGATAGTCGAGTGGGCCGTTTGCCTTTTTGGCCATAGAAAGGAGTCCCAGTCCCGCTCCTCCTTTTTCAGACCATTCGTTGTTGCAAAGGCACTCTACGTAGCGAACACGCAACTCTTCATGCGTCATTCCATTTACTTCTGAGAGATTGGACCGCAGTGTAGCCGCCATGTCAAAGTCTACCATATTACCTGCCTGGATTTGAAACCCAAGCGGCGTGCTGTCGATGGTG
>CAJQMI010000088.1 GCA_905479395.1 uncultured Flavobacteriales bacterium | reverse complement strand
CTTTCCCTCCCCACTCCCTTTCCGATGACGTAAAAAAGGTTGGTCGAATTTCCTGCAAAAAACCAACGAGATCTCGGGTGTAATTCCATCGCCGAAGATTAACAACAGGCTCCAGCACCACGCGTGTATTGGCCCCTAAGTGCAAGGCAACACCAAAGCCAAGATCAGAATACAATGACCCAATCGTCCCCGTCAATCGAGCTGTCATCGGAACCCGTGAAAAATGATTCAGACCCAATGCTCCGTGTCCCATGCTCAATGGTTGAGACGAAACCGACCCTCCTACTTCCAATTGCAAATCGCGCTCAGCCGTCACATCCAAGTGCACCTCAAACCCATCATCGATTTGCTCTGCAGTAGGGAAAACTCTGCCGATGTGAGAATTTGCCTCGAGAAAGAAAAGCCGTCTTTTCAAAGCCTCAGCATTGCGGTTTTTTTCTGCAAAATTCAAAATCCGTTCCGCATATCGCTTTTGACTCACTTCCATTCCTTCTACACTGATTCCATTCACTTTGAAAGCTTCCAGTTTGGAGACAAACTGACCACGCGTTCGAGACGCATGATCAAGATCAGACAAGACGGGAATTGCACCCCGATGCGAATCAACGAATTCAAGACCACGGCTGTAGCCTAGTTCACACGCGCGACTCGATGCACCAAAGTCCAGGGTTTCAATGTCCAAGTCTGTGCTGATTTCAAATACCCCATCAGATCCACTTTCAATTGGATCGGCATATTGAACGACCAACGCCTCAATCTGCGAAATCAAATCATCCGAATTGAAATCTGAGATAGCCGATTCCGTGCCGGACACAAGAATAATATCAGGATTGAAACTTTCAATCATAACATCGACAGGACGGTTGTTGTACAAACCTCCATCATAAAATGGGCTTCCATCCATCCAGACCGGTGGCATATAAAACGGAAATGACATCGAAGCTCGGATTGATTGCGATAAGTTTCCCTCTGCAAATACCGTATCCTTTTTGGCCAGCACGTTACTCGCGACGCAACGGAATGGCACCATCAACGAATCAAAATTAGATTTTGCTGCTGCACAGGCAGGTGAAAGTTCCTCCATTAAGGCCCAATCCAAGGTTAAACTCGAAATCAAATGGCCTTTGACGTCTCCACGGTCTGTACCCAAACGAACGCTCAGAACGCCCGGAGATTCGTAATCGGAACGAAATGCAAACTCATCCTGCGGCTGGCCTTTGACACGCGCTTGAAATTCATCAGTACTCAGCATCGACCACATCATCTCTGGGCTCCAGCCTGCCGCATAGTAACCTCCCACCAAAGCACCTACACTTGTGCCCACCACATAATCTATGGGTATTCCTGAGTCTTCCAAAGCCGAAATAACTCCAACATGCGCTGCCCCGCGGGCGCCTCCTCCCGTCAATACCAATCCTACAGTTGGCCTTTGGTCTTGACTGAGACACAAATTTTGAACAAGAGCAAAGCAAAGTGCAATTGGCAGGAAGATGGTAAACCGCATCATGTTGCGAATTTATAACCCAACGCGCCGCTTCGTAAATTTGCACCATGCGAATTGTCAGCCTTGTCCCAAGCTGGACTGAATACCTCATCGACCTTGGATTGTCAAACCAACTCAAAGGCCGAACGAAATTTTGCGTACGAGTGGGCGACAATAAAAATGATATCGCAGTCATAGGAGGAACAAAGAATTTTCACGTCGATAAGGTTGAGAGCCTCCAACCAGACCTCATCATTGCGAGTAAAGAGGAAAACGACCAATCACTTGTCGAGGCTTGTTCAAACTTTTCCGACGTGCTTTTGACCGATGTAAAGAGCATTCACGGAGCAGTAGCAGCCTGCCAAGAAATTGCTCGAGCGACGAAAAAAGAGAAAACTGGACAGGAATGGTGCGATCGGATTCAACAAACTTGGGGAGAACCTCGAACGCAACGAGCCCGAGCGAGTTATGTCGTCTGGAACAGTCCATTGATGCTCGCAGGACAGGATACTTTCATACATGCTGTAATGGAATGGTGGGGCATTGATAACGCTGCTAAAGATCTTCAAGGCAAGCGCTACCCCGAAATTTCCGAGTCAAAGTGGCGTGAAATGGAGAGCGGTCTGGCATTGCTTCCAAGCGAACCATTCCCTTTTCAGCCCAAACACTTAGCGATGTTTCGGGAGATGGGGAAAAAACCGCTGCTCGTCGACGGTGAAGCATTCAGTTGGTACGGCAGCCGCATGGTGCACGTTGCCCCATACTTGGAGCATTTGGCATCAGAACTGCAAGCCTGACACGTTGGCGCTCAGAATGCTCAAGCACGTCTGAAATTTCGACTTTTTGTCAGTTGTTGTGTCCCAATGTGCCAATCTTGTCAGCCGTTTTGATTCAAAATTGAAACGGCACACTACTTGACAAGAGAAGAACAAATAATTGAATCAATCTAATAGTATGAGTAAAATCATTGGAATAGACTTGGGAACCACCAATAGCTGTGTTTCCGTCATGGAAGGCAACGAGCCTGTCGTTGTTACAAATGCAGAAGGAAAGCGCACGACGCCTTCAATCATCGCATTTATTGAAGGTGGTGAGCGAAAAGTCGGTGAGCCAGCGAAGCGACAAGCCATCACGAATCCAACCAAGACCATTTACAGCATCAAGCGGTTTATGGGAAGTTCATTTGACGAGGTCAAAAAAGAGACCTCACGGGTCCCTTACGAGGTTGTGAAAGGAGAAAACAACACGCCGCGTGTGAAAATTGACGATCGCCTATACACTCCTCAGGAAATCAGTGCCATGACCCTTCAGAAAATGAAGAAAACGGCAGAGGACTATTTGGGTGCAGAAGTCACAGGTGCCGTCATCACAGTGCCAGCATACTTCAATGATGCGCAACGTCAGGCTACAAAAGAAGCAGGCGAAATTGCCGGTTTGGAGGTCAAACGAATCATCAATGAGCCAACTGCAGCTGCATTGGCTTATGGCATGGATAAGAAGGCGATCGATCAAAAAATTGTTGTCTTTGACTTAGGTGGTGGAACGCATGACGTTTCAATTTTGGAATTGGGCGACGGAGTCTTCGAAGTGCTTTCCACAGATGGAGACACGCACCTAGGAGGTGATGATTTTGACCAGGCCATCATCGAGTGGTTGGTGCAAGAATTTAAAGATGAGAATGGGGCGTTGGATCTTTCCAAAGACCCCATGGCTTTGCAGCGTCTCAAGGATGCCGCAGAAAAAGCGAAAATAGAATTATCCAGCACGACCAGCTCGGAAATTAACCTGCCATACATCATGCCCGTGGATGGTGTACCGAAGCACCTTGTGCGATCGCTATCCCGCGCCAAGTTTGAGCAGATTGTAGATTCTTTGGTCAAGCGCACCATTGAGCCTTGTGCCACTGCGTTGAAAGCTGCTGGTTTGGAAAAATCAGACATTGATGAAGTCATCCTCGTGGGTGGTTCCACTCGAATTCCTGCCGTTCAAGATGCAGTGAAGAATTACTTCGGAAAAGAACCTTCCAAAGGGGTGAATCCCGATGAGGTGGTTGCCATTGGTGCTGCCATCCAAGGTGGTGTACTTTCTGGAGATGTCAAGGATGTCTTATTGTTGGACGTCACTCCTCTTTCACTCGGGATTGAAACCATGGGAGGTGTGATGACCGCGTTGATTGATGCGAATACCACCATCCCGACGAAAAAGTCTGAAACCTTTAGCACCGCTTCAGACAACCAACCAAGCGTTGAAATTCATGTCTTGCAAGGTGAGCGGTCTATGGCCACGGACAACCGAACCATTGGTCGTTTCCAGTTGGCTGACATCCCCCCTGCGCCGCGTGGAACTCCGCAAATTGAAGTCACCTTTGACA
>CAJQMI010000087.1 GCA_905479395.1 uncultured Flavobacteriales bacterium | reverse complement strand
ATCAGTTCCCGCTTCATTTGCTGCGTCAGGCAAGACAAAAATACTCCCATCCTCGATGGTCTCCGAACACATGGTGGTTGTACTGTATGCAGGGTTGGCAATCAAGCCTTGTTCTGAATCATTCATGCCGATGGTCCAATAACTATCGAACTCGATTTCAGGAAATGCGCCAAAAAAAGCTGTGTTTTGAGAACCTCCAAGCAATACATCTCCAAATTCAGGATTGAAACAACCGCATGGCGCATTGATGAACATGGGTGCAACATCAAAAGCTTGCACGTCTGAATAAATCGCAATCAACTTATCCGTCTCATTCGTGAAATTCGCGTAGACATCATAGGTAACGTAACCGTACAAATCTTCAAAGAGAAGCACATCAGGAGTGGTGGGATGAGGCTCTGTGGCCTCGTAAAACGCTGTGTCAACTTCCCATGTTATGTCAATCAACTGCGCTTGCAGATAAGAAGACGAAAAGAAAAGAAAGAACAATCCTAAGGAAAGGCACAACTGCTTAGCGCGGCTCATTCCAGGACTCAAAATTTCAATTGCAGGATTTGGCATTTTCCAAGGTTTCGGGTGTCATGATTAGAACCCTGCAACCCCCTCAGGCGTTGCACGACTCTCTTCATTGAGAGCGCAAAATAACAGAAATCAAGCAGAAGTGCTTCGTAATAATGAGGTTGGGCATTCTAAATAGTCAATAAGCCCCCCCTCTGTCTTCAAATTTCAAGATCAGTTACCGCGAAGTTTCCGCACTTCCTTCTCAGTTAGTGGACGCCACTTACCAGGTGCTGTGTCCAATTCCAGCGACATGATTCGAATCCGTTTCAATCGAATTACACGATGCCCTAAAGCTTCACACATTCTTCGGATTTGACGATTCAACCCTTGCACCAAAACAATTTTAAACTGATTGGATGCCATGCGTGTCACCCTGCAAGGCCGTGTAAAGGTGTCCAAAATGGAAACACCTGTGGACATTGTTTCGATGAATTCTTCATCAAAAGGACGGTTGAGCGTGACAATGTATTCTTTTTCATGACCGTTGCGCTCCCGCAAAATATGGTTAACAATAGAACCATCATCGGTCAGAAGTATCAAGCCTTCACTCATTTTATCTAATCGACCTACCGGAAAGATGCGCGTCGGATATTTGATGAAATCAATGATATTGTCTTTTTCGCGTTTGGTATCGGTGGTACAGACGATGCCTACAGGCTTGTTTAATGCGATGTAAACAGATGTAGCTCCGTCGTTATTTTTCACTTCGATTCCATGGACGGTGACGACATCGTCCGGCATCACCTTCGTGCCTGGCAACGGCACTAGACCATTGATTTTGACCGCTCCATCCTCAATTAGCTTATCCGCTGCGCGACGAGAACAATAGCCCACTTGTGTAAAGTACTTATTGATCCGCGTTCCTTCTGATCCTTCATTCATGGTGCAAAAATAGCGCATGCACGCAACGGAGACTAAAATCCTACCTTTGCATCACCCAATTGGCTTGCGGACAACCTGCACCATCAATGATATGGTTTACTGGAATGGAAAAAGACCCCGTTTACACCCCTGCGAATAAAGTTCGAATTGTCACAGCAGCTAGTCTATTTGACGGGCATGACGCTGCAATAAACATCATGCGACGGATCATGCAACGATCAGGTTGCGAAGTGATTCACCTTGGTCATGATCGAAGCGTCGATGAAGTCGTCAATTGCGCGATCCAAGAAGATGCGCAAGCTATCGCAATGACTTCCTACCAAGGAGGCCACATGGAGTACTTCAAATACATGAAGGATCTCTTGGATGAACGAAACGCGAGCCATATCCGAATTTTCGGTGGAGGTGGCGGAACCATTCTTCCCGAGGAAATCAAGGAATTGCATGCCTACGGCATCGAACGCATCTATCACCCTGACGACGGAAGATCATTGGGTTTGCAGGGGATGATCAATGATTTAATTGAAAGATGTGACTTTCAAACCGTGGAAAGCGCCTCTTCTTTAGAAGCGGAATTCAAAGCAATTCGTCAGCAAGATCACCGTGCCATTGCACGGTGCATAACAGCTGCCGAATTAGACCCGTCAGGTTTTAGCAAGGCATTTCGTTCCGCACACAAGACAATACCTGAAGTACCTGTTCTAGGAATCACGGGAACTGGTGGAGCTGGAAAATCATCCATGGTGGATGAATTGGTTCGACGCTTTATCCAAGCATTTCCCGATAAGCGAATCGGATTGATCAGTGTAGATCCATCCAAACGAAAAACGGGCGGAGCGCTTCTTGGTGATCGCATCCGCATGAATGCCATTCATGATGACCGTGTTTATATGCGTTCATTGGCAACACGGCAATCGAACTTGGCTTTGTCCAAGCATGTCTCAGAAGGATTGGATGTGATGCGCGCGAGTGGATTTGACCTCATCGTTTTGGAGACCAGCGGCATTGGTCAGAGCGACACCGAGATCATGGATCACAGCGACGTTTCACTCTATGTCATGACCCCTGAGTTCGGAGCTGCGACGCAGCTTGAGAAGATTGACATGCTCGACTTCGCCGATGTTGTGGCCATCAATAAATTTGACAAACGTGGCGCTTTGGATGCCATTCGTGACGTCCGCAAGCAATTCAAACGCAATCATGACCTCTGGGAAGCCACTGATGCCGAATTGCCCATCGTCGGAACCATTGCATCACAGTTCAATGACCCGGGTACAAACCAACTCTTCATTGCATTGATGAATTGCCTGGCAGAGCGCACCAAAGCGCCTTTTGGAGTGCCTAGAATCCCATCTGAGGAGTCAAGTGAGAAACTGTTTGTAATTCCACCAAAAAGAACGCGCTACCTCAGTGAAATCGCGGAGCAAATTCGAGCCTACAATGAGTGGACAGAGGAGCAGGCTGCAACAGCAGGGCAACTCCAATCTCTGCAAGAAGTGCAACGCTTATTGAATGACGGCACATCTGAAGCTCTGAATACCAAGGAGAAGGAAGTCCGCATGGAGCTGGATCCAAAAATTCTCGAGTGGCTGGAACATTGGCCAGAACTCAAAGCGCGATACGAAGAGGCCATCTACACGTTTCAAGTCCGCGGCAAAGACATCAATATTGAGACGCACAAAGAGAGCCTTTCCCACCTGCAGATACCGAAAATTGCCACCCCGCGCATCACAGGCTGGAGTGATTTGACCCGATGGTCACTGCAGGAAAATTTGCCCGGTCACTTCCCTTTTACTGCTGGCATCTATCCTTTCAAACGAGAAGGAGAAGATCCCGCTCGAATGTTTGCTGGGGAAGGTGGTCCTGAACGCACCAACAAACGGTTCCACTATGTCTCTCACGGGATGCCTGCCAAACGACTGTCCACCGCATTTGACA
>CAJQMI010000086.1 GCA_905479395.1 uncultured Flavobacteriales bacterium | reverse complement strand
CTTGTGCAGCATCGGCGGAAGCATTAGCAGCAAGAGCAGCAGCATCAGCAGAAGCTTGTGCAGCGTCGGCAGAAGCGTTAGCGGCTAAAGCAGCAGCATCAGCAGTAGCTTGAGCAGCATCAGCAGAAGTGTTAGCGGCAATGGCATCAGCGTTTGCAGCTTGTGCAGCAGCGTCAGCGGTAGCTTGTGCAGCATCGGCAGCAGCGTTAGCAGCGTCTCCGCCATCAACATATGATTCTGTCGCAAGCAAAGAACCCTGGCTAGTGATCGTGCCGTCAACGTCGAGGTTTCCACCCATAGTGGAGTTTCCGTCTACGTTCAATACGCCATCGATATCCAACTCAGAAGTCTCGCCCAAAGCGCGACCTGAAACGAATGTCAACTCAGAAACTTGAGCCGCCTCAGCGATCATGTCTTCGAAGTCAGCGTTGTTGGAACTCAAATAGTTGAAGATTCCAGTAGCTGCGCTAAAGACACCCGTGAGGTCCAAGTTCCCAGTAACGGTCATGTCCTCTACAGTAATTCCTGTAGGGTCAATGCCAATTACAGAGAGCAAGTCGCCCAAATCTGCAGTGTTTTGTGAAACATTAGATTGCAATACAGAAATGTCGCCATCGTTGTCCTCAATGAGGCCCAACAAGAAGGCGTAATCATTTTCTTGCTCAGCAACCGCTTCACCCAAATCACCCGCGAGAGCACTTACGTCTCCATCGAGCAAATCAAGTTGCGACTGCAATGCTGCAATCTCTTCTTCCTGTCCATTCAATGCATACATTGCAATTGGAACAGCCTGCACGTCTACGTCTCCAAAGGAGGCATATCCTGCACCTGCGTCCACTTCAATTCCGAAGTGTAAGCCGGCGGCAGACCAGTCCACCATTGATAGTGCACTGAATCCGGGAGTAACCGCGCCATCACCGATGGTGAGGGCAAGGTTGCCGAATTGATTGGTTAATACGCTGGCATGAGATTCTTGCCATAATGTAGCGTCGTCAGCGCTGTACAGCGTGACTCTTACATTAAGTTCGGCGTCCGCCAGGGGATCGCCATCGGCATCTCGGGCAACTGCCTGATAGGCAATGCCTGGATCCTGCGCTTGCAGGACCGTTAAAGCTCCGAATAAACAGAGCAGGGAGAGGAAAAGTGTTCGCATCACTTTATCTTGGTTAAGATTTCAGAATTCGAATATACAAGAAAAATCTCGATAAACCACCAAACGAATGCGACAAATTTCTATTAAACCTCGGTCAAACCGTGTTTTATACAACGTAACCATCGGTATAAACCCTACGAAAATCGAGGAATGGATGGGTTTTATGCGGGAAGAGCATCTTCCAAAAATTTTTGCAAGCAATTGCTTCGAAAGCTATCGAATGTGTAGAATCGTCGACGAACAGGCTGATTCTACAACGATTGCTGTGCAGTATATCGCCCATAGCATGGAGGATTTGAATAAATACCGTGCCGAACACGCTCTTGAATTGCAGCGTGAACATATGAGCAAATTCGGAAGTGACGCAGTTGCCTACCGATCTGTGTTGAGTATTTTGGAAGAGGGCGACTGGGAAGAAGTCTAATGCCTTGAGCAGAACAACTGGATTCGAAACTAACTTGCGGGCCGACCATTATGAAGCATAAAAACGTCAGTCCCAAAAAACATCTGGGTCAGCATTTCCTCAATGATGAAGCCACTGCTCATCGCATTGCTCACTCTGTGCAGTGCGATGCAGATCAAGCATTCATTGAGGTAGGACCTGGTACGGGAGCACTCACCACTCACTTGATTGATCGATTTGGGCCCAAGCTCTTGGCGCTTGATGTCGATGCCGAAAGCATCGAGCACTTGCAATCCGAGGACTGGATTTCTTCGGAACAAATTCTAAATGCAGATATTCTAAAGGTGCCTTTGGATCAGCTAACATCGCTGAAAGAAGTGGTAATCGTGGGAAACTTTCCGTACAACATCAGCTCCCAAATCCTTTTCCGTGCGCTTGACTGGCGGGAAAATTGCGTGGAATTGGTGGGGATGTTTCAAAAAGAGGTCGCTGAACGCGTTTGCGCTCCACACGGGTCAAAGGTTTACGGAATCTTGAGCGTATTGCTTCAGACTTACTACGATGCCGAGTACCTCTTCACGGTTCCTCCGCATGTATTCGTTCCACCTCCGAAGGTTCAAAGCGGCGTGATCCGATTGGTCAAGAAAGCTGCGCAGCCTCAAGGGGTCTCGTACAAACACCTGAAGCGTGTCACCAAGGCCGCGTTCAACCAACGACGCAAAACGCTTCGGAATGCACTTCGATCTGGGGGGTTAGACATCTCTCAAGTTGACGAGGCATTTTTAACCCAACGCGCCGAACAACTATCCCCAGAAGAATTTGCCAAATTAGCCGCCTCTATTCCATCTGGGCCTGCATAAGCGCAACAAACGGCAGGCATTTTCGTACCTTCGTTTGAACGCCGCAATGATCGGTGCAAAAGCATGTCGAAAGCCATTACACTTCAAGAGTTTATCATGGACTCGCAAGCGGAATTCCCGTTTGTATCTGGACAATTAACACGCCTTCTGACCGATATCGGTGTCGCGGCCAAAATTGTCAATCACCAAGTAAATCGCGCTGGACTTGCCGGTATCCTGGGTCAATCTGGCTCCCAAAATACCCACAACGAAGACCAACAAAAATTGGATGTCTTCGCTGACAACACTTTCATGCGCATCCTGACAGCAGGAAAATCAGTTGCAGGCATCGGTTCCGAGGAGCAAGACGACTACATCCTATGTCATGATCAGGGCAAGGAAGGCAAATACGTCGTGATGATTGATCCATTGGATGGCAGTTCAAACATTGACGTGAATGTATCCATCGGAACTATTTTCAGCATTTACCGCCGCGTCACCCCTTTGGGTGCGCCTTTGAGCGACAAGGATTTTCTCCAAAAAGGCACCGAGCAGGTGGTTGCTGGCTACATCCTTTATGGCTCATCAACCATGCTTGTTTATACCACTGGAACAGGTGTAAATGGATTTACAATGGACCCCGCCATCGGGGAATTCTTCCTGTCGCACCCCAGCATGAAGTTTCCTGAATCGGGAATGATCTATTCCATCAATGACGCCTTGCTTGGCGCTTCACCATCGGCTGTGCAGAAGTTCATCGGAGGTTGCAGAGACACCCACGGCGCAGGATTGAAGGCGAGATACATCGGCAGCCTTGTCACTGACTTTCATCGCAACCTCATCAAAGGTGGAATTTACTTGTACCCGAGCACGGAAAACAGTCCCGAGGGAAAGCTTCGGCTGATGTACGAGTGCAATCCCCTCGCCTTTATCGCCAAGCAGGCAGGGGGACACGCCGAAAACAATAGCTCCGACATCCTCAACATTCAACCTGTCGCATTGCACCAGCGATCACCGTTTTACGTCGGAAGTTTGAATATGATTCAAGGCCTTCGTTCCTGTTGGATGTCAACTCCCGAACCCGAGTGAGGACGGAACCACTGTTGCCGCTAACTTCGCGCCTGCAATTTCTTCCATACCATGCGGGTCGACGAACTTATTCAATTTTACAGGGCTGATGCCCGCGCTCAACTCTTGCAGCGCACGTGGGACAATGAAAGTTCCAAAGCTGAACTCAAAGGAATCGTTGGCTCTGCCACTCCGCTCCTAGCTGCTTCTCTTTTCAGCAGCGCGGGCGATCCGGCTGCATTGGCGAATCAACCCAGCCATCTTTTTGTTCTTGACGACAAAGAGACGGCTGCGTATTTTTTGAATGACCTTGAGCAACTGCTCGGGAAGTCACATCGCATTTTGTTCTTCCCGCGGTCTGCTCGGGTGCCCTACCAAGAGGAGGTCACAGAGAATGCCAACATTGCCATGCGCGCAGAAGTCCTAAACGAGATCAATCGAGATGGAAAGGGCCTGGCAATTGTAACGTTTGGAGAGGCGCTAGCGGAGCAAGTAATCAGCCAGAAAGAGCTCTCAGAACAGACCTTCTCACTGGCTCTAGGGGAAAAATACACGATGGACTTCCTGGATGAAGTCTTCATTGAATATGGGTTTAATAAAGTCGATTTTGTGTACGAACCCGGGCAATACGCGGTACGCGGCGGCATTGTTGATGTCTTTTCTTTTTCGTTTGATCATCCCTATCGCATTGAATTCTTTGGGGATGAAGTGGAGTCGATTCGAAAGTTTGACCCCACCAATCAGCTGAGCGTCAACAAAATGACCCGAGCCGTCGTGGTCCCGAACATTGGCGATCAAGCCTTGCACGAAGCGGTTGAGCCATTTTTCAATTTCATCCCTGCCGATACTCGGATTTGGCTAGCCGATGCCGCGCGCTGTGAAAAGCAACTCGAGAAGGCCATGGAGAAGGCAGAAAATGCCTTTGAGCGGGTTTCTGCTGAATTGAATTTTACACCGCCTGATAAGCTCTACTTGGACCCATCGGGGCTGCAAAAGTTATTGGAACCGTTTCACGTCATCGAATTCGACGGCGGCACCACCTTCCCCAACCGGGTGGTGATTGATTGGAACATGATTCCACAGCCTAGCTTCAATAAGAATTTCGACATGATCACCTCCAACTTGCAGGCCAACAACCGGCAGGGGTATCACAACGTTATTGTCGCAGGGCAGGCCACCCAAATCGAGCGACTGCATGACATTTTTGCCGATCGTGAGGAAGAGGTTCCGCATCATCCCATACCGCTTGAACTGAGCAATGGTTTTGTGGACAAGGACCTCAAGCTACTCGTTTACACGGATCACCAGCTGTTTGAGCGCTACCATCGGTTCCGTCTCAAAGAGGGTTTCCGAAAAAACAAGCAAGCCCTCACACTCAAAGAGTTAATGGCTTTGGAACCTGGCGATTTCGTGGTGCACATCGACCACGGAATCGGAGAGTTTGGTGGGCTGCAAAAAATTGATGTCAACGGAAAAGAACAGGAGGCCATTCGCTTGAGCTACAAAGGCGGCGATGTCCTGTATGTAAACATTCATTCTCTACATCGCATTTCGAAGTACACTTCGAAGGAAGGAACAGCTCCCAAAATCAGCAAACTCGGCACAGGCACTTGGGCAGCAACCAAGGCAAAAACCAAGACCCGTGTCAAAGAATTGGCCTTTGATTTGCTGAAGCTTTACGCCAAGAGAAAGAACTCCAAAGGTTTTTCATTCGCGCCCGACAACTACATGCTTCACGAGCTGGAGGCCAGCTTCATGTTCGAAGAGACTCCCGATCAACATTCTGCAATTGAAGCTGTGAAAAGAGATATGGAACGCGCCATTCCAATGGATCGATTGGTTTGCGGCGATGTCGGCTTTGGCAAAACTGAAGTTGCCATCCGAGCGGCCTTCAAGGCCGCAGCAGATGGCAAACAAGTGGCGGTGCTGGTTCCCACTACCATCCTGTCCATGCAGCATTTCAGGAGCTTCTCTCGTCGACTCCGCGACTTCCCTGTAACAGTGGACTACATCAACCGATTTAAAACTGGAAAAGCCCTTTCCGAAACACTCAAAAACCTCGAGGCAGGCAAAGTGGACATCCTAATTGGTACGCATGCGATTGTCGGTAAGCGCGTCAAATTCAAAGATTTGGGGTTGTTGGTCATTGATGAAGAACAAAAATTTGGCGTTGCGGTCAAAGACAAGCTCAAGACTTTGCGTGCCGATGTGGATGCACTGACCCTCACGGCCACCCCCATTCCAAGAACGCTGCAATTTAGCTTGATGGGCGCGCGCGACCTGAGTACGATTGCAACCCCACCTCCGAATCGACAACCCGTTGAAACACATTTGGCGTCGTTTAGTGAAGAGGTGATTCGGGATGCCATTGCCTACGAAATAAGCCGGGGCGGCCAAGTTTACTTCGTCAACAACCGTGTCAAAAACATCCAAGAAGTCTCGGGCATGATCACGCGTTTGGTGCCAGATGCACGGGTATGCATTGGACATGGCCAGATGGACGGGAAACAACTCGAAGACGTGATGGCACGCTTCATTGAGGGCGCCTTTGATGTCCTTGTCGCGACCACCATCATCGAATCAGGCATCGACATCAGCAACGCCAACACCATGATCATCAATGATGCCCATCAATTTGGCCTGAGCGATCTCCATCAATTGCGCGGTCGTGTTGGACGATCAAACAAAAAAGCCTTCTGCTACTTGCTCGCACCGCCCATCAGTTTACTGCCCGATGAAAGCCGAAAACGGCTGCAAGCCATCGAGCAATTCAGCGACCTTGGTAGCGGAATTCAAATTGCCATGCGCGATCTTGACATTCGCGGTGCAGGCGATTTATTGGGCGGAGAGCAGAGCGGATTCATCTCTGAACTGGGCTTTGAGATGTACCAGAAGATCCTCTCAGAGGCTGTACAAGAACTGAAAGAGGAATCCTTCTCCGAGTTGTTCGAAGAAGAAAGAAAAGCCGATCGTCGCTACGTCACAGAGGCTGCCATTGAAACCGATTTTGCGCTGATGATCCCAGATCATTATGTGAACGATATTCCCGAGCGTATCTCGCTCTATCGGGAGCTAGACAACTTGGATCATGAGTCGGAATTGGCTGCCTTCAAAGAACGGATGGAAGACCGTTTCGGCCCGTTGCCTCAGGAAACAGAAGATTTGATTGACACCATTCGATTGCGTTGGTTAGCCGAATTCCTGGGCATGGAAAAAATCGTCTTAAAAGGCGGAAAACTCATTGCTGCTTTCATAGCAAATGAAGAGAGTTCCTTCTTCCAAGGAGCCACATTTTCCAGAATTTTAAATTACCTGAAAAACCACGCCAAGGACACCAAAATGTACCAGCGAAATGGCGCCTTACGCATGAGCATCGAGGGCATTCAGTCCACCCTAGCGGCATTGCGCGTGCTCGAAGACATTGCTGGATTGCGAGCTGAGGAAGCCGCTCCCAAATACGAATCGCCCGCTGGCTAAATCCCCCTCGTGATGACCGATAACACCGCAATGCCCCTGATGACCTTCCAGCAACTGGAAGACTTCAAAGAAGGCCAAATTTTGCTGGTAAACAAGCCGCTTGAGTGGACTTCCTTTGACGTCGTCAATAAGGTTAGGGGACATTTACGACATGCGTTAAAAGTGAAAAAAATCAAAGTGGGTCACGCAGGCACGCTTGACCCCCTCGCTACAGGCGTCCTTGTCGTTTGCACAGGCAAAGCCACAAAGCGCATCGAGAAGCTGCAATCGCAAGACAAATCATACACAGCAACCATCCGACTCGGCGCACATACGCCTTGTCTCGATGCTGAATTGCCGGTTGACAAATGGGTGGATGCAGATCATTTACAGCGTCAGGCCATCGAAGAGGCTTTAGCAGCAATGCGCGGCGTGGTTCAGCAATTGCCGCCGTTGTACAGCGCAAAAAAGGTCAACGGTCAAAAAGCATACGCAGTCGCGAGAAAAGGAGGTGAAATCGAACTGAAACGTGCTTCGATTGAAATCAAAAAAATAGAAACCTGTGCGATTCGGCATTTGGAAGTGGACGGACATTCTGTGGTCGATGTCGAGGTAAACATCGATTGCACCAAAGGCACATACATTCGGTCAATCGCTCGGGACCTCGGGGAAACATTGGGAGTTGGAGGTCATTTGGTTGCCCTGCATCGAACATTGAATGGCCCTTTTCCCATCGCAGATTGCATGCAACTCACAGACCTCATCCAAGCCATCGAATCGCTTCCACAAGACGATAACGAAGTTACGGTTGACCTTTGATTGCGAATTCCTTAAGTTTGCCGACCATTTACACGCGCTTCGGAAACCCGCTCCTTTATGAAATTATCCTCCTTCAAGTACGACATTTCTCCCGATTTGATTGCCCAAAATCCACTGGACAACCGTGACGACAGTCGCCTCATGGTGGTAGACAAAGACAAGGGAACCATTGAGCATAAAATGTTCAAAGATGTCTTGGATGAGTTTGATGAAGGCGATGTTTTTGTTGCCAACGACACGCGGGTATTCCCAGCGAAACTTTATGGCAACAAGGAAAAGACTGGCGCTGTAATTGAAGTTTTCTTGCTCCGCGAATTGAACCGTGAAAGCATCCTTTGGGATGTTCTAGTGGATCCAGCGCGTAAAATCCGAATTGGCAACAAGCTTTACTTTGGAGAAAATGATGAGTTGGTGGCCGAGGTAATCGACAACACAACTTCACGAGGCCGAACATTGCGATTCCTGTTTGATGGGTCGTACGAAGAGTTCATGGCTGTGATTTTCCAGCTCGGCGAAACGCCTTTGCCCAAATACATTGACCGACCAGTTGGACCAGACGACCGCGAGCGATTCCAAACGATTTACGCAAAGAATTTAGGAGCGGTAGCTGTACCAACAGCGGGATTGCACTTCTCCAAACAACTGATGAAGCGTTTGGAAATCAAGGGCATTGACATGACCTACCTCACGCTGCACATCGGTTTAGGTACGTTCCGTCCTGTGGAAGTGGAGGACCTTACCAAGCACAAAGTTGATTCAGAGCAGCTCATCATACCAGAAAGCTGTGCAGATCGCGTCAATCGTGCCAAAGAAGAAGGCAAGCGCATTGTATCTGTCGGGGCGACTGCCATGCGCGCCATGGAAACTTCTGTGAGCACAACGCAAACTCTGAAGCCGTATAATGGATGGACCAATAAGTTCATCTTCCCAAAGTATGACTTCAAGATTTCCGATGCACTCATCACCAACTTTCACACACCGCAAAGCACCCTCTTGATGCTCAGCTCTGCCTTTGCCGGCCATGATTTGGTTATGGAAGCATACAACCAAGCAATGAAAGAGAAGTACCGCTTTTTCGCTTATGGTGATGCTTTGTTGATCAAGTAAGTTCCGTTCATTCGGAGCACTATCTCTTGCTCCTTTGAACAATTTCATGCCATTTGTGCGAACTTCGGACCCAAATCTTAAGTTAAACCGACATGAAGAATTTATTGAACAAGCCTTTTGTCATGCTCATTGCAGTGGCAATCATCGGATCTGCTTTCCTTACAAGCGCTAATCTTCCCGGTAGCGAACCACAACCTGAACTCGCAATTGGCGCAAAAGCACCTTTCGCAGATGCGGCCATGGCCAATGTTGATGGCACCATGATGACCCTGGAATCTGCTGCGGGACCCAACGGTTTATTGGTTGTTTTCAGCTGCAACACTTGCCCATTCGTGGTCGGGAACGGCGAAAAGAGTGATGGTTGGGAAGGCCGGTACAACAGCACAAACCAAGCGGCTGAGCGCATGGGCATTGGCATGGTACTCGTCAATTCAAATGAAGCAAAGCGCGACAACCATGACAGCATGGAGGCGATGCAAGAGCATGCCACAGCAGAAGGATACAAAATGCCTTATCTCCTGGACAAAGCTCACCGCATTGCAGATGCATTCGGAGCGCTCAAAACACCCCATGTTTACTTGTTCGACAAAGACATGACACTCGTCTATCGCGGATC
>CAJQMI010000085.1 GCA_905479395.1 uncultured Flavobacteriales bacterium | reverse complement strand
CTGCATTGAGATATTGAGTGGTGCTTTTATGTGGATTCGCAAAGAGGCCTTGAATCAAGTGGGTTTGCTTGACGAAGCGTATTTCATGTATGGAGAGGACATTGATCTCAGTTGGAGGTTGCTAAAGGGCGGTTGGAAAAACCACTATTTTGCAGACACTTCCATCATCCACTACAAAGGAGAGAGCACCAAAAAGGGCTCTCTGAATTATGTTCTGGTGTTTTACAAGGCCATGCAAATTTTTGCCCGCACACATTTTTCAGGTGGAAATGCGCGCGCAATGTTGGGATTGATTCAATTGGCCATCTACTTCAGAGCTTCTCTGGCCATTTTAGCCCGCGTCATTCGTATGGTCAAATTGCCCGTTTTGGAATTCAGTTTGTTTTGGACTGCATTGGTCGTTTTTCTGATGCAATATGGTGAGGCCAAAGAAATTCAATACGACTGGAATTGGGCGCTCCCTGCGACGGCAGCTTATGCTGCATTGTGGCTTTTGGCGCTCAAATTTCAAGGGGGATATGACCGTCCTTGGAAGTTGATTTCCGTGGCACGAGGCGTATTGATGGGGGGGCTATTCTTGCTCGCAGGATATGGGCTTCTGCCAGAAAACATGCGATTTAGTCGTGCAATTTTGGTGTTTGGAGCACTGGCCTTGCCTTTGATTGTGCTAGCGGTGCGATGGAGGTGGGACAAGGGGAGAGGATGGAATGGAAAGGGGCAAAAACGAAGGCTTTTTATATCGAGTCCAGCAGAATTGAACGCGATTTCAGATCTAATTGCTGAGCTCGAACCTCACGCTGAACTGCGTGCTGAAAAAATTCAAGCGCTGCACCCCGGGAGTCGGGACGCTTCCGCGAACGAGTCTAGTAGCGAGGACGTATCATTTTTGGGCGGCTTGACTGATTTGAATGAAGTGATTCGCATCAATCGCATCAATGAGGTGATTCTCAGTGGAAGGGAGTTGACTGCTTCCCAAAAGATTTCTGCAATGACCGGCGTCGCTGATGCCAATATCCATTTTCGCATCGCCTGGACGGAGGGTGGAAATGTCGTTGGTGTTGGAGGTCCCGAGTTGGGCTCCATTTCAGATTGGCCAAGAGCGATTCAGTTGCCGCGTGCCAAACGGATCAAACGCACATTTGACATTTTTGTGGCTTTCTTGGTTTTGGTTTTGAGCCCATTCTTTGCTGCATTTGGCCGAACGAATTGGATTCCTTCTGCCATTGATGTGTTGTTGGGAAAACGTACATGGGTGGGCATTCCTGCAGATTTCGCCAAAGAGTCAAAGCTGCAGAAATATGTTTTTTCTCGGACTCATACAGGGTCCAATCGTGCTCGCCACAGGACTCTTTTGGCTTATGTTCGTGATTATAGATGGACGGTTGACCTCGGAGTCATCCGTGAAGCCTTAATTTCGCACCGCGCAATACATCGCCATGGCAACAATTGAAATACTTCTCCCAAAAATGGGTGAGAGCGTAGCCGAAGCTACCATCACCAAATTTGTAACCCAACCCGGCGAGCGAGTCGAGGCCGATGAGCCAATGGTTGAGATCGCTACTGACAAAGTCGACAGTGAAGTCCCAGCACCGGAGGATGGAACCTTGGTGGAATGGCTAGTTGCCGAAGGGGATACGGTGGCTGTTGGCCAGGCTATTGCTCGATTTAACTTGGAGTCAGAAAGTGACCAGGCACCCGTTGCAGCTGCGGCTGCTACTCCTTCACCAGCGCCCACACCAGCTCCGGCTGTTGTTCCAGCACCCGTTGTTGCTCCAGCTCCAGCGGCGCCAGAAGTTGTGGCTGCACAAGCTCCTGAAGTGCCAGTTGAGTCTGTTCTAGCAGAATTGCAGTCACCATTGGCTGAACTTCCTCCTCGCTTGGATTCATCCGGAAGATTTTACTCTCCCTTGGTACGGAGCATAGCGCAGTCCGAAGGGGTTTCGCTTGCCGAATTGGAAACCATTCCAGGTTCTGGTTCAGAAGGCCGAGTCACCAAAAAGGATATGTTGGACCATGTCGCTCGCCGAACGGCATCGACAACAGTGCCTTCCGCCCCAATTTCTGCGCCCTCTGTGAAAACCGCACCCATTGCCAAATCGAGTGCGCAGTCAAAACCAGCGATTTCTGTCGCTGGAGGAGACGAGATTGTCGAGATGGACCGGATGCGTAAGATGATCGCAGATCACATGGTTCGCTCCGTGCAAACGAGCCCGCACGTGACCAGTTTTGTGGAAGCTGACGTCACGCGCATGGTTGAGTGGCGCAATCGAAACAAAAAAGCCTTTCAAGAAGCACACGGAACCAAATTGACCTTTACACCTATGATCGCGGAAGCAATTGTCAAGGCCATTCGAGATTTTCCTGGAGTGAATGCGAGCGTTGATGGTGATCGCATTGTGATTAAAAAGCAAATCAATTTGGGAATGGCCGCAGCGTTGCCGTCGGGCAATCTAATTGTGCCAGTGATTCGAAATGCAGATCAATTGAGTTTGGTTGGTTTGGCCAATCAAGTAAATGATCTTGCTGGTCGAGCGCGTGCCGGGAAATTGAAGCCAGATGACACAGCAGGAGGGACGTATACGATGTCCAATGTGGGCACATTCGGAAACGTAATGGGGACTCCAATCATCAATCAACCGCAGGTTGCCATATTGGCACTCGGTGCCATTCGTAAAAAACCAGCGGTGATTGAGACTCCTGAAGGCGATGTCATTGGCATTCGCCAAATGATGTTTTTGAGCCACAGCTACGACCACCGCGTTGTGGATGGAATGCTTGGAGGGAGCTTTGTGCGTCGTGTAGCGGATTATTTAGAAGCATTTGATTTGGATAGGCCTATTGTATAAGCAACGATGGATTTAAGCACACTAAAACTGAAAAAGCCGCTGGTCATTTTTGACCTTGAAACGACGGGGACAGATCTTTCGAAGGATCGAATCGTCGAGATTGCAATGATCAAGGTTCATCCCGATGGCACGGTGGAGAAAAAGCCAGAATCGAGGGGTGAAGCTCACCGATTGCTCATCAATCCAGGCATGCCTATACCGTTGGAAACAAGTTTGATACATGGCATTTATGATGCAGATGTTGAAGGGCGTCCGACGTTCAAGCAATTTGCAAAGAGCATGGCAGGATTCTTGGATGGATGCGATTTGGGCGGTTACAATTCCAATCGATTTGATGTTCCATTTTTAGCTGAAGAATTTTTGCGAAATGGCATTGATTTTGACCTTGAGGACCGCAATTTGATTGATGTTCAAAACATCTTTCACTTGATGGAACAGCGGACCTTGCGGGCTGCTTACCGTTTTTATTGTGGCAAAGAATTGGAAGGGGCTCACGAGGCCTTGCCGGATACTGAGGCAACGCTGGAGGTGCTGCTCGCTCAACTGGCCAAATACCCGGAAACCACCGTCAAAATTGGAGACGATGCAACGGTGGGTCCCGTGCCAACTGAGATGGATGAGTTGCACGTCTTTTGCCAGCGGCAAAGATTTGCTGACTTGGCCGGTCGATTTATTTACGACGATGCCAATGAAGTGTTGTTCAACTTCGGACAGCACAAGGGTAAAAAAGTCACTGAGATTCTCGGCTCCAACCCAGGTTATTTTGGTTGGATGATGGGAGCGGACTTCCCCGAATACACCAAGAAGGTCCTGCGCCGGGTTCACGAACAAATGAATGGTTGATTCCAGCGACTCACCGATTCAGAAGCGCATCGCCGTTCTGGTCTCGAATGATTTGAATCATGATCAACGGGTTCTCAAAACCTGTGCAACGCTCGAAGGGTTGTCATGGAGTCCGTTTCTGATTGGTCGCACAATGCCTTTGTCCGGTGCGCTGGCGATTCCCTTTGCTGGCAATCGATTGTCGGTCCCGTTTTCAAAGGGATTTCTGTTTTACGCTTCTTGGCAAATTCGCTTGCTCATGGAATTGCTTCGCACTAGCTGCGAGGCAATTTGGGCCAATGATTTGGACACATTGCTTCCTGCTTATTTGGCTTCAAAATGGCACGGTGTGCCACTGGTGTACGATAGCCATGAGTTTTTCACTGAGGCTGCTGGGTTAACCGGACGACCGTTACAGCGCGGCGTTTGGCTGCGCTTGGAACGATGGCTGTATCCAAGGATTGCTTCGGTTATTACCGTCAATGATTCCATCGCGGAGGCTTACGTCAGTCGATATCCAAATGCGCGATCCGTCAAGCCACGTGTGGTGCGAAACATGCCATTGAAAAGACCGATTCCGTCGGACCATGTTGATTGGCGGAACAAGCTGGGTATTCCCGCGGATGCTGTCTTTATCGTGTTGCAAGGCGCTTATCTCGACAAGGACCGCGGCGTCATTCAAGCGGTCGAAGCGTTGCGTTCACAACTTCATTGGTACATGGTGGTCGTTGGAGCAGGAGCAGAATTTGACTGGGCCAGATCTCAGGTCGAATCGCTTGAGGGCCGCTTGATTTGCTTGCCCAAAATGCCTTTCGAAGAACTTTGCACCTTGACCGCAGCTGCTGATTTGGGCTTCAGTCTGGACCGAGGCATTCACGGAAATTATTGGTTCAGTTTGCCGAATAAACTGTTTGACTACATCCACGCGGGGATTCCGGTGGTGGCAAGTCCTATGCCAGAGGTTCAAAAAATTGTCCATAAATGGCAGGTCGGAGCTGTCATCAAGGACCATGGCCCAGGTTCCATAGCAGAGGCTGTAGAAGAGGTCTTGTCTGTGCCTCGCGTGGACTGGACGAGCCGATGCGCAAAGGCATCAGAACAACTCAATTGGCAGGCAGAAGGTGATGCAATCAAAGAGGCTATGCTCGCCTCATCAATCGGTTAGTTTTTGCAGAATCATGCCGCTCCAGAACGGTGAATTCCTGATTTTTTGAATCCGAATTTGATCAATAGCCAGAAAGGCTGTATTGCTAGGCGCCAGCCTCGAATGGATTTCCTTTTCAGCTTCCATTCTTGCCAGTAAAGACCGAGTCCAAACCGACGCGATACTCCGCCGGCATCGATGAGGCTCCAAGTTGTGTCGTGAAGCATTCCCTTAACTCCTGAAGCCCAAAAATGAAGATGTACCGCGTAATCCGCAAGTATGCTGTATTCGGGGTCAAAATTATTAGCTTGAATGATGGACAAGGGATAAACGACTCCTTGGTGATGAGTGGTGTTTCTCCAAACCAGCGATTGGTCCCAGCGAGGGGGGTAGTGGGCAGGAACACCAGTCTCTCGCTCGCTGCCCAGATCAACACCGAAGATGTGCAGCTGATCTTGTGGCCATGATCGCATTTCTGTCAACATCGCACTCCATGTGGCTGCGACAGGCAGGTCACCTGCTCCGCAGAACCAAACCCAGCGGCCTGTTGCACATCCTTTCCCGTAATTCATGGCTTGGTAAATCCCACCATCGGATGAGGATCGAATGTGTTGAATTCGATGCTGGTTGTGCAACAAAAATGTGGAGGTTTGATTGCAACCGCCACCGTCAATAACAATCAATTCAAGCGCATTGACGGCTTCATTCAATTGAAACAGAATATCCAGTGTTTTTTGAAGCCCGGTCAAATTGTTTTTGACAGGAATGACGATGCTCAGTAAAGGTCGACCACTGCGGTTCATGCAACGGTGCTTTTGTACGGGTGAATTTCGCCGTTGACGCACTCGATGACACGACCTGAATATTTATTCCACGCCTGGTGGTCGTGAGTGGCCATCAGAACAGACCGTTCTTGTTGGGCTAGATCATGCAAAAGATTGAGAATGCCATCAGTGGTTTCAGGATCTAAATTCCCAGTGGGTTCATCTGCAATGATGAGTGGTGGTTCATTCAGCAAGGCTCTAGCGATCGCCAGACGCTGCTGTTCGCCACCTGATAAGGCATGAGGCATTTTGTATCCCTTGGTTTCCAAACCAACTGATTGGAGGCAACTTTGTATCCGATTTTCCATTGCGGCGCCTTTGCTCCATCCTGTCGCAAGCAAGACAAATGCGAGATTGGCTTCGGCAGTTCGGTCTTGTAGAAGAGCAAAATCCTGGAAAACGATGCCCAAATCACGTCGGAGCAAATGCATGTTTTTCCGGTTGACTTTGGTCAGATCATGTCCACAGACCTGAGCTGTTCCAGAGACAATTGGAAGGTCCCCATAAAGGGCCTTCAACAACGAGCTTTTTCCTGATCCCGTTTTTCCGATGAGGTAAATCAACTCACCGCTTTCAATGGTCAGGTTGACGTTTTTCAGAACGGTGTGCTCAGCCTGTTGAACCGCAATCGATTCCAGTTTGACGAGTGGTTTGGATTCCATGTTATCAGTTTCGCTTGAAAATGTCGGCATTGATTCGGACTTCCAATTCGATTCGTTCAGCAATCAGTTGGATCGTTCTTCCGTTGGTCGTTTGTGTGATGATCGAAGGGAAAGTTAATCCATCATACGTTTGATAGCTTTCAAAACCATAGGTCGTTTTGTTCTTGCCCGCTGCCCCCGTTCTTTCGACGGTTGATTCTACCAGTCTGGAAGACTTTGCATCGAAAAATAAAGTTTCCACTGCTTGATCTCCAAAATGGATTCGAACAACATTTTGAATGGTCCCATTGGTTTCAAATGTGCCGAGAACTTTGGCTGCGCCATTCAAATCCTCCAAATGCAAGAAACGGGCGAGGTAGATGTCAGGTTTGAGTCGATCATATTCGCTCGCACTCATTGTTTGAATGACGCCCATTTGACGCTTAAACCCTTCTTTCAACGTAACTACATTCTCCATCATCACTTGACCGTTTGCTTCAAATGAAGCAACGAACCCAGTTCCGTAAAGACTTGTTGTCTCAACGGTGAAAACGGTTCCGCCTTCCGCATCCATGCGCATGGTGGTGCGCGATGATTTGAGAGCTTCGAATGCTGATGTTCCGCCGCACGATTCATAGAAGGCCTCGAAAACAGAAGAAGCAGTCAGTCCAGGAGCAGGCAGGTAGGGCTCGATGAGGGTTCCATTGGCGGTGTACCATTCTACATCGCCATCACCATCCATTGCGGTTCCTATTTCGATTCCCAGTGCTCGTGGTCCTTGTCCGATAATGTTGAGATTCTTGGGACGCAAGAGGTTGTTCGCAACGCGTCGCACATCATTTGAACTGATGCTTTCGAGTTTACTTCGCGCATGTTGTTTGGATTGAATCCATTCACTTCCGGGCAGGCTGGCCTCCATTTTTGCCACATAGGAGGCATCGACCAAGTGTGCGACGTGTCGCTCAATCAAGCGTTCTTGAGCGGCATTGATCTCATCTTCTGTGGGGAGATCCTTTGTGATAAGCTGGAGGATTTCCTGTGTGCTTTCGAGGGTTGTTTTCATCCGTGCTTCAGGAATATCAATGCCATAAACCATGAACCTTCCCATGTGTTTGTCGGCCTCGAAGTCAACCAAAACGAGGGATTCTGCTGCTGAAAGTGACTGAATTCGATTCTGAATAATATCCGCGAGCATTTTGAGTACCCATGCATCTTCATCAGCGGGTTTCAATCGCATCACATGCCCCAATTGAAAGCGCAATGGCGCGGTGGCATCGGATGCGATCCAAGCGACATCATTGGCGCTGTTGAGGCCGGGCCTTGTCAGGTTCGAAACGGGAACCGAGCGCGTTTTCCAATTGGCAAAGGCGGCCCGAGCGCCTTCATGGCTAAAGTCGTTCGCTGATTCCAGACATATGACGATGCGACAGTTGTTGGGCCTGAAGAGTTGTTGGTGCAGGTTGTTGATTGCGTTGGACTGGATGGCCGCAATCGATTCCGGGCTTTGCATTTCGCCGTAGGGATGATTCTCGGAAAACAAGATATGATTCATCAGTGGATTCATGCTGTCATGACCATTTGAGGATCCTGTGCCTTGGAGCTCACTTTGCATTTCACTTTGCACCACAGACAAGTTTGTCGAGTCGCAATTGAATGAAGTGACACCATCGGCAAGCCAATCTATGATGCTTTCAATGTTTTCAGCAGGAGAGACTAAGCCAATGAAGTCATCGGATCCTGACACTTCAAGTGAATCCCAATCCAATGGCGCAAACTGGGGGAGTGTTTCCTCAAGTTTTCTCAACAAACAGCGCATGTGGGCGGATTTCAATCCTGATAGACTCCCCTCAAGACCTGAGATGTAGTTCCAGTTTAATGCCAATGCGTTCTTCTGAAACCCGCTGTCTTCGATGACTGTGATGGATAAGCCATTGTCCAGTTCCACGACCTTTAGCGCATCAAAGTTGAATGCATCGTTCTGATCAGACACTGCTGCTTCTTGTCCCGAAGCCGGGCTGAATTGCATGAAGAAAAAGCATGCGCTCAAGCAAAATGCAATCGCTCGAAGGTTGATGGTCATGGCTCGTGTTTTTACAAGCTCGAAGATAAGACGCCTTGAACGGTGACAATGGCATTATATTCGAAGGGTGAAAGTAAATGAACTGAACCTCGATCGCTGGTCCCTTGAATTGGTTTGGGACTGGGTGGAATCAACAAATGATGTAGCTCTCTCACCAGCGGCGGAGCATGCCATTGTCGATTGTCGGAAGTACCTCGAACAACGCTTAAATGACCCTTCTGAGCCCACCATTTATGGCGTGAATACAGGGTTTGGAGACTTGGCTCACACACGAGTGGGGTCTGATCAACTGAGCGAATTGCAGCGCAACTTGCTGATTTCCCATGCTTGTGGAGTCGGCACCGATGTGCCTGAGCAAATAGTCAAGTCGATGCTTCTCCTCAAAATCAAGTCGCTTTCAAAAGGGCACAGTGGAATTCAGTTGCAAACTGTTCAGCGCTTGATCGATCATCTGAACGGCCGCATTTATCCTGTCATTCCGAGCCAAGGTTCGTTAGGAGCAAGCGGCGACCTTGCTCCACTCGCACACATGGTCTTGCCATTGATTGGGGAAGGAGAAGTGAAGGTGGATGGGGTTTCTGTCCCCGCCTCAGATGTTTTGGCAGCAAAAGGCTGGACTCCTTTAAAGTTGGGAGCCAAGGAAGGTTTGGCGTTGATCAACGGCACGCAGTTAATGTTGGGCTATGGGGTCATGTCCATCAAACGATTGGAGCGCATTGCTTATTGGGCTGATGCTTTGTGCGCCTGGTCGCTGGAAGCATGGATGGGCAGACCGGAGCCGTTTGAGGCATGCATTCACCAGGTGCGCAATCAGGTTGGGGCCGAAACGGTCGCCGGCAACGTGCGGCAATGGTTGGAAGGCAGTGAATGGCAGAAGAAACCGCGTCAGCAGGTGCAAGATCCTTATTCCTTCCGCTGCACCCCGCAGGTTCATGGCGCCTCTCGCAATTCACTCTATGCCGCGCGCGACGTTTTTGAAAATGAAGTGAACGCAGTCACCGATAATCCTTTGATTTTTCCGGAGATGGATCAGATTTTGAGTGGGGGCAACTTTCACGGACAACCTCTTGCGCTCCACCTGGATGCACTTGCTTTGGCGGCACATGAATGGGGAAGCATTTCCGAAAGGCGCACGTTCAAATTGCTTTCTGGCAAGCAAGGATTGCCGGCCTTTTTGTCAGCGAACCCTGGCTTAAATAGTGGCCTCATGATTGCTCAGTACACATCGGCTTCGCTGGTGTCACAGAATAAGCAGTTGTGCACCCCGAGTTCGGCAGATACCATTGACAGTAGCAACGGACAAGAGGATCACGTGAGCATGGGGGCAAATGGCGCATTGAAACTTTGGAAAGTGCTGGACAATGTTGAGCAGGTTTTGGCGGTTGAATGCCTCACAGCAGCGCAAGCCACAAGCCTGCGAGATGAGTCTGGCATGGCGCCTCGGCTGCTCAAGTTGCAACAGGCTTTTCGCGATGTCGTTCCGTTCTCTGGCACAGACGTGTTCCTTCAACCGCAGATGCTTGCGGCACGGGAGTGGATGTTTTCACAGGATTTGGATTCTTGAGGGACGCTAAGCTCTTTGGCCAACCTATCTTCGGAGCGTGATTACCCTCAATGGCATTCGAAAATCGTACAAGGCGGGCAACCAATCTTTGGAGGTGCTGAAGGGCATTGATTGCGAGATTCGCGAAGGAGAATTGGTGGCTATCATGGGGTCGAGCGGTTCAGGAAAGTCCACATTGCTCAATGTTTTAGGTCTTTTGGATGATGCAGATCACGGCTCTTACAAACTCGATGGTCAGACGATGGATGGCTTGACAGAACGGATGGCCGCTCGCTATCGAAGCCAATTTTTGGGGTTTGTCTTTCAAAGTTTCAATTTGATTTCATTCAAGACTGCATTGGAAAATGTAGCGCTTCCACTGTATTACCAGAAGGTTCCCCGCAAGGAACGGCAGCTCAAGGCGATGGAATACTTGAAACGCGTAGGTCTTGAGGATTGGGCGGGTCATCTCCCAAATCAAATGAGCGGCGGTCAAAAACAGCGCGTGGCAATTGCCCGTGCGCTCATCGCTCAGCCGCGTTTGATTTTGGCCGATGAACCAACGGGAGCCCTCGATTCGGTTACATCAAACGAAGTGATGTCCCTCTTGCGTGAGATCAATAGTGAGGGCATTACGATCGTCATCGTAACGCATGAAAATGAAATTGCAGATCAGTGCGATCGTGTCATTCGACTCAAGGATGGATTGATTGATAATTCGAATTCGAACGCCCATGTTTGATCGTGATTCGTGGTTGGAAATAGCCAATACAGTTTTGAGCAATCCCCTGCGAACTGGCCTAACGGGATTGAGCATTGCGCTCGGAATTTTCATCTTGGTTGTGATGCAAGGACTTGGCACGGGCTTGGAAAATGGTGTGCAATCAACTTTTGGCAATCGTGTGTCCAATTTGATTGAAATCAGAACGGGTCGCACACAATTGGCATACCGTGGACGCAAGCCAAACCGACAAGTGCAGATGCACAATGCCGACGAAAATGCGCTCAAGGAACAGCTGGATTCCATTCCCGCTTGGTCGCGTTTTCTTTTCCTTTGGGGGAGCACTGTCCAATTTCAGAATGAACAAGGCTCCTATGGATTGCGAGGAGTGGATCCGGATCAAAAAGACCTTGCCGCGCTTAATCTCACTGCAGGCCGATTCATCAATGCCCGGGATTTGGATGAAAAGCGCAAGGTCACAGTGATCGGCAGCCAAGTGCTTCGGGACCTTTTTCCACGTGGGACGACACCAGAAGAGGCTGTAGGATCCTTTGTGATGCTTCGAGGCGTTCAATTCGCTGTTGTAGGAGCTTTTGATCAAGCAGGTTCGCGGTGGGAAAATCGCAGTGTTTACGTTCCATTTACAACGGCTCAACGGTTGTTTCAGAATTCGGATGTCATCAACCGCGTATCAGTGGGCACGGGCTCAGCAGCGATTGAAAAAACCCGCACCACTTCAGCAGGTCTTTTATCTTGGCTGCAGAACAGGCTCGCAGTTCATCCTGAAGATTCAGAGGGTGTGTGGGTGGAGAACCGAAACGAAGATGCAGAAATGTTTCGCTCCATCTTCCAAGGAATCAATCTGTTTGTTTGGTTCGTAGGGTTAATGACGCTGCTAGCCGGAGCTATGGGGGTTGCAAATATCATGGCGATTGTGGTTCGAGAGCGCACCAAGGAGATTGGAGTTCGAAAGGCTCTTGGTGCAACCAGTGGAAGCATTGTAGGGCAAATTGTCCAGGAATCTGTTGTACTCATGTTGGTGTCAGGTTGCATTGGTTTGGTTGCAGGGGTGTGGACATTGCAGTCACTCGCCCCTTATGCGGATCATGAGTTTTTCTCCAATCCCCGCGTTGATTTTTCGTCGGCAATCCTCGCCCTTGGTATTCTGATCACCGTTGGTGTTGTGAGTGCGCTTGGCCCGGCAACACGGGCGGTTTCCATCAGACCTGTAGAAGCACTGCGCGATGAATAAGCACTTCAAACGCCTATTTGATCGCGATCACTTTTTGGAGTTGATCCAAATTCTAATTCAACGACCATTGCGGACAGCGCTCAGCGGGTTGGGCGTTGGATGGGGCTTGTTTATGATCATCCTTACCATTGGATCTGCAAATGGCTTGGAAAATGGAGTTAGCCAAGACTTGGGTGACTCGGCCAAGAATAGCATGTTTATGTGGACGCAATCCACGAGCATGCCTTACAAAGGGTTTCAGCGCGGAAGAAGTGTCGATTTGACCATATCAGATGTGGAATACTTGAAGGCCAACAGCCAGACCTTGGTTGCCACGGCGCCCCAAAATCAGCTGGGTGGTTGGCGTGGTTCGAACAATGTCACCAGAGGCATAAGAACGGGAGCCTTTACGGTGTTTGGCGAATATCCGGAGCAGCGACTGATTGAAGCGAAACCCATACAATCTGGGCGACACATCAACAATCAAGACATTGTTGACCGCCGAAAAATTGCTGTAATTGGGACGCGAGTTCGAGACATTTTGTTTGCTGCGGATGAGGATGCAATTGGAGGCAGTCTTCGGATCAACGGGGTAAACTTCACGGTGGTTGGTGTTTTCGGTTCCTTGCGTGATGGCGAAGACGCCGAGGAAGACTTGCAGAGTATTTTGACTCCTTTTTCGACTTTTAATCAAGCCTTTCACTATGGCGACGAAGTTGGATGGTTGTGCCTTCTTTTCGATGAAAACGTTCATGCTGATTCTGCCGCTGCGGAAGTAATGTCCGTCTTAAAATCTCGGCTGTCCATCCATCCGGATGATGATCGGGCTTTTGGTCATTGGACAGTGGCCGAAGAGTATGAGCAGATTCAGTCGGTTTTTGGAGCCATCCGGTGGGTGAGTTTTGTTTTTGGTGGACTGGCTCTTTTGGCTGGGATAATCGGCATTATGAACATTATGCTCATCACTGTGAGGGAACGCACAAACGAGTTGGGAGTGCGGCGCGCGCTCGGCGCTTCTCCCGGAATGATTGTGCGTCAAATTATGGGAGAGACCTTATTTTTGACCTCCCTGTTTGGTGTGATCGGTGCAGTCCTTGGCGTCGGAACGATTGAAGGCATCGACGCATTCCTTCAGACGAGTTCGGATATGCAGAGTGGGAGTTTTCGCAATCCAGAAGTTTCAGTAGACATCGTGTTAAAATCATTGGCCATCATGGTCGTCATGGGAGCTGTAGCAGGTGTTCTACCTGCACTTCGTGCGGTTTCCGTTCGACCTGTTGAGGCCATTAGAACGGAATAATTCATGAAAAAAGGAAGAGTCATAGCCCTGTTGATTTTCATCGTCTTGGTGCTTGCTGCAGCGGCATATACGTTGAACCATCTTTTTGAACAGGAGAAGCAAGAAGCGGCATCGTTTCGCACGGAGCAGCCACGTTTGGGCGATATCATCATTAAAACGGTTGCTGCTGGATCGATACAGCCACGGCAGGAAATTCTCATCAAGCCACAAATTTCAGGGATTGTCAGGAAGGTATTGGTAGAAGCGGGGGACCAGGTAAACTCTGGCGATGTGATTGCGGAAGTTACTGTCGTTCCGGATATGGGAGCGCTGAGCAGCGCCGAGACTCGTTTGCAGCGCGCTCGAATTAGCCTGGAAGATGCGCAAATGAATTCTGATCGAAACCGATCCCTTTTGGAGCAGGGAATTATTTCAGTTGCAGACTACCAAGTCTTTGATATTGCTTTGAAGCAAGCACAAGAGGAGGTTTATGCAGCCGAGGATAATTTGAAAATCATCCAGGACGGCGTGGCTGCTCGCAGCGGCCGAACCTCCAACACGATGATTGCTGCGACCATAGACGGTATGATTCTCGATGTACCTGTAAAGAAGGGCAATAGCGTAATTGAGGCGAATAACTTCAATGAAGGCACCACGGTGGCTGCCGTGGCAGACATGAAGGATTTGATTTTTCTGGGAAAGATTGATGAAAGTGAAGTTGAGAAACTATCGGTGGGCATGGATATTCAAT
>CAJQMI010000084.1 GCA_905479395.1 uncultured Flavobacteriales bacterium | reverse complement strand
AAAATTTTATGATTGCTGGGACTTCAACGCCATGGCATATGTGCACCGGGTGAAAAAACGTGCGTCGAATCCCTGTTTCGTGGTGAATGAAGTGGCCAACCACCCAGTAGGTTCCGGGTGGAGGGACTCTTCCCTGCACAAATCCGTCCCAAGCCACCTCTTGACTTTCACCATGGGACAACCAAATTGTATCGTTTGTGATGTTAGCCAGTTGAACACCTGAAGCATTTGCGATGGAAAGTTGAGCTTGCCAAGCTCCTTCTCCCGGAGCGCGCAACAAAACGCGAATGGGCTGAATGATAGCATTTGATGATGCTCGCCAAGTGTCGTTGATGACGTCAAGGGCTTCGTGTGAGTCCAAAGATGCCCATTGAGTTCTTGACCAACTGTTTGACTCTCCTGGGGTGGCCCCCCTTTTGTCCAATGACGATTTCCACGTCTGTGGCGGCGATGAACAATCCGACAATGGGAGATTGAAACCGTCCACTCTCTCCAAAGAGCGCAAATGATGCCATGTGCTCCAAGGAGAATCATGGTTCGGATGAAGATGAATGCTATCGAGGAATGCACTCGATCGCGTTAGCTGCAACTCACGGTTCCCCCAAAGGCTAGGTAAGTCAGCAGGAATAACGCGTGCTCCTTGCGAAAACCAGCGACTAGGGCATCTGCTAAATGCGGTTGGGGTGTTCTGCGAGATGAACCACTGCACTTCTGGCGAAACAAAAATCCAATCTGATGGATTGGGACTTGTTGTTGTTGTCCATTGAAGCAAACGTGTGCTGATCCAAGGATGCTCAGAATGGACAATTTCGATGAATGGCTCAGGGCCATTTAATTTGAGTTGTTGGATTTCGTTCAACGTAAAATCGCACACCACGTCCTCTGAGACAAAAGATGAAGAGGGACAAAGGGATGCGATTGTCGTCACGCCATCGCCCCACGTCATCTCTGCAATACCTCCTTCCAAAGGTTCGAACTGGGATGGACCGGCCCAAAGCTGATTTGCTTCAAGCGATCCTGCCCAGGAGCCGCATTCTTCTCTAAAAACGGGATCCCAGTCATCGGATGCGATTTCAACTGGACCGTTGAAAAGAATGGCCCATCGATTGTGAAAAACACCGCACGTTACAGGTAGCGGAAGCCGATGCAAAGTGAGCTGTTCTTCAGCTAGATCCGATGTTCCGGGCGAGCAGCCTCGACTGTCCATGCTGCTGCTCCAATTGAAAGAACCGTGTGCACCTTTCTCGAGATTGAGCCGGACAAGGCTCTTTCCATTGTCCTCGTTCATCCGTTGCCGGTGCCAACAATTGGAATAAATCACTTCATCAATCAAAGTGCCATCGGCTGCTCGAATGGAAACACCTCCGGACGTATTTGGAAGGTTTATTTCAGGAAAACAGTGCCGGGCACCCGGTGCCAATACAATTCTCCCGCTCAGGGGCGAATTATTGCACGTGAGTCCGCCTAACTCCAGAGAATCTGAAGGGTGCACATTGGTCACCTCAACAAATGATCCCCATGCTTCTGTCGCCCCCATAGGCTGATGGGCGATTTCTGTGATCAACAAGTCTTGAAACTCAGGAAAGCGATGAGTTTTGAGCTGAATGAACCATTTGCTAGAGCTCCCTTCTGACTGAACGCATGCTTCAATTCCGTGGGCGTAAAAGACGATTTTTTTCGTGGCGGGGAGCGAATGGAGTTTCCAAGCGATTGTGCTGTCGTTGCCGGTTAGATGATTGAGATTCCCTGCCTGTATTCCGATCATGATCAATTCTGATAAAGGATCAAGTGGTTGATTGAAAGCCAAGATTCCTTCAGAGGATGAGGTTGGTGTGATTTCAGATAATGTGAGCGGATGCTGGGAGGATAAATTCGGTCCTTCTTGATAGGAAACCATGCCCGGAGTCGATCCCAGTGGGTGCATAGATGGCCCCCAATTGCTTCTGCTGTTGCAAGCATTCCAGTCGGTGATTTGCAAAGAGACCCCTCCGTTGTTTGATCCTTGCATCCATTCTTCCGTGAAATTAAGTGCATCCGCGATGGATCCGTCTTCCCCGAGCAACATCAAAGATTCTCCCGCATTGTTTAACCCGGGCCAAGGAATCCCTTTTGCTTGATGAACGGAATCTCCGTTGATGCGAAAATCACATCCTGCGACAATAGCGCGTTCCCCGGGCGCTAAAATCCCATCCCAACCAAATTCAGGAGATAACGCAACTTGAGTCTCTGAACTTCCATCGAGCACAACAAAGTCAGCAATGGCATGAAACGATTCGGAGCGATTGAGAATTTCGATCCACTCAGCTTCTGGAAAGCCGAGAGATGGGTTGGGATCGAACATGATTTCGGTGAACTGCATTGAATGGGGCTTCATGTCTTGAGATGAGGTTCGAAGCACTTGACTTATTGGATTGCTCAATTCGTTTCCTGAAGCATCTAGGAGGCCATGAATCGTCAAAATTTGTGGCTGTCCCTCTGGGAAATCACCAGCGCAAAGTCCGATTCTTCTGTTGCTCTTGTGCATTTCTGGGGCAAAGAAGAGCGAGTCCCCCTGAGCCCATGTGCCCACGCCGGAATGGGATGAAAGGGGCTCGTTGAAATGCAGTGCAAGAACTTGGTCGCTAAGCCACAAAGAGCGCACCATGAACGGGGGAATGGTGTCAGGTTCATGCTCTTTGATATGCCCAATTTCAATGCGAAAATCCGCCGCATGACTGGCTGTGAATTTCGCCGAGAATCCGATGCAATCAGGCTGATTATTGGCATTTCCCTCCATGGCATGGTGCCATTCGAAAGGAGTTGAATGTGCACTGAAATCGATGGAAACGGAATCCGTCGATTGATTCCACCGGATCCAGTGCTCGATTTCTCCTGCAGGCGCGGGTGATGCCGCTGAGGCAATTTCCATGGGAGGTTCGTTAGAATTGGTTTGCATCCAACGCATTGAATCCAAACTTCCGCTCTCTCCAAGATGAAGGAAATGCCCAATGTCGAGCTCAGCGATGACAGGATTGACCACCCATGCAGAAACAGGAAATGGGGCTTGACTTTCCCAGTTCCATGCGGAATTTGGCCGTTGGATCAAATGGGTACGGCTGAAATTTTGAGAAGAGCCAGAGAAGGGTTGTGACCAATGGAAAAGGAGAGACCGTCCTTCTGCATCCGACAAGCTATCCAAGGGGCAGAAACAGATCCAAGAATCTCCAGCATCGGGAGCATCTAGTTGCCAGCCGTTCCCATCGAATGCCCAGTCATTTTCGCGCATGTGAATTTCCCAATTTTCGAGGGTCTGTCCAGAGCAACAGCAGGCTGTTTGCAATGCAAAAAGAGCCAGAATGCTCGGCTGTTTTTTCCCCAAAAGGCGCTTCTTCAATTCAATCTTATTCAACCCTGTAAACCTCGAAAAAATGTTGGAATTTTACACGATCACGGGCAAAGCGGTGGGCTGCACTTAGAAATTAATTTTGAGCATGAGAACAGATCGAGGTTTAAAGGTTTGCGTTGTTGGCGCGACAGGTTTGGTAGGAGGAACCATGTTGCAGGTTTTGGAAGAGCATGCTTTTCCAGTCAGCAAATTGTTGCCGGTGGGCAGTGATCAAAGTGTGGGCAAGTCCGTTCATTTCCGAGGCGAAGCGATCGAGGTCATTTCGATGGAAGATGCGATTGCTGCCAAACCTCATGTTGCCCTTTTCAGCGCAGGAGGATCTGTGAGCGAGGATTGGGCGCCTCGTTTTGCTGCAACAGGCATCACGGTGATTGACAACAGCAGTGCATGGCGGATGGATCCGGATTGTCCTCTGGTGGTGCCGGAAGTAAATGCTCACCACATTGAACCGCAACATCGCATTATCGCCAACCCAAATTGCACCACGATGCAGTTGGTGATGGCTTTGAAACCGCTTCATGATCTGTATCAAATCAAGCGCGGCATTGTGAGCACGTATCAAAGCATTACAGGCACGGGAAAAGCGGCCATGGTTCAGCTCGATGAAGAGCGGAATGGCCTTACTCCAAGTGCACAAGTCTATCCTCATCCCATTGATTTGAATTGCATTCCGCACTGCGATGTGTTCGTTGAAGAAGGTTACACCAAGGAGGAAATGAAGGTGTGGAATGAAACAAAAAAGATCTTGGGAGACGATTCCGTCGCTGTGACTTGCACGGCGGTGCGCGTCCCCGTTCAAGGAGGGCACAGTGAGAGCGTATACTTGGAATTCGAGCGCAATTTTGAATTGCGTGATGTGCATGCGGCATTGTCAGATTTTCCGGGCATTGTAGTGGTGGACGATCCGCAATCAAATGCCTATCCCATGCCCCGAATGGCCCAAGGCAAAGATTCCGTTTTTGTTGGACGAATTCGACGTGATTTGGGTCATCCCAAAGGATTGCATTTGTGGATCGTCGCAGATAATTTGAGAAAAGGTGCAGCCACGAATACGGTTCAAATTGCGCGGCACTTGTTGGACAGCGGACGCTGGGCTTGACTGGATCTGGTCCCAACATGGCCTATGCTCTTAAAGGATTCGCATTAAATTGCACTCAAATCGTGTTCAAACGCGGTAGGATTCACACCTTAATCTCTGTCCAAATGAATGCCCGAATCTCACTTCAAATGCGCTTGTTCAGCGCGCTGGCGGTGCTCTTTCTTTTTGCCCTTGCGGGGCAGGCACAAACCCAAATCTTCGGAACGGTTTTGGATGCTGAGACGGGAGACCCATTGATCGGTGCCTCGGTTTACTTGGAAGAATACAGCATGGGTTCAATCACCGATTTCGACGGTCGCTTCCGTTTTTACACACGCGAGACTGGCGAAGCTCATGTGGTGGCAAGTATGATTGGATACACGAAGAGCAGAAATTACATTCAATTGCCAGCACGCCAGGGAGCGCAGGCGATGGCCATGTCTGCGATGGACATGGGGGTGCTTCGAATGGCCTCTTCCACCATCGGTCTCAACGAGGCAAATGTGATAGCGTCAGTGGCCATCGATCGCGAGACTCCCGTGGCCGTTTCGACCTTGGATGCGCGCACAATTCAGGAACAGTTGGGCGACAAGGAATTGGTAGAGACGTTGAACATTACGCCGGGGGTGTATGCGACAAAAAGCGGAGGAGGTTTTGGGGATAGCCGCATCAATATCAGGGGATTTGATCAGCGAAATGTGGCGGTTTTGATCAATGGAATCCCTGTAAATGACATGGAAAATGGACGGGTGTACTGGTCAAATTGGGCGGGTTTAGGTGACGCTGTCAATACCATGCAGGTGCAACGAGGGCTCGGAGCTTCGAAGCTGGCCATCAACTCTGTGGGTGGCACGTTGAACATCATCACAAAAGCCACAGACATGAAAAAGGGCGGCAGTCTTTTGCAAAGCGTCACCGATTATGGCCGCTACAAGACCATGTTGTCTTTGAGTTCGGGCATCATGAAAAATGGATGGGCGGTGAGTGCCGTTGGGAGCCGCACCATGGGAAATGCTTATGTCGATGCCGCCTTCATCGATGCTTGGAGCTATTTTCTCACCGCAGCCAAGGATTTTGGAGCACACCGCTTGGTTTTCACTGCAATCGGCGCTCCCCAAACCCATGGACAGCGAAGGGGCCAATTGAGCGTTGATCGCTTCAATGACCTCAATTCTTTGGGCTACGAGGCGCATCGTTGGAACGATGATTGGGGCTATTTGAATCGAGGCGCATCGACGGGAGAGGTGCTCAATTCTCGTGTGAATGGTTACCACAAGCCTCAGTTTGCGTTGAATCACTATTGGCAATTGAGCGAGCGAACGCATTTGGCGTCTAGTTATTACGTTAGCGTAGGTCGGGGCTACGGTTCACGCTATGATGGCACGAGTTCGCCTCGTCTCAGCGAAACTTACGAAGACAGTGATGGAATGACCCGCACGGTCAAAACCAATCTCAACTGGGATTACCTCTGGGATTCCAATGAAAACAACAATCAGTCAGTGACGTATGCGGCGAATCAAATTGGTTATGATGAGGGCGCCCAAGCGTGGTTGGACACCGTCCATATGTTTGGTGACCCCATTGTCGTCGAGGGAGATACAGTTGTGGGCGGACGCAGCCGCAGTGTCATTGAAAATGCCCATAATGAGCATTTTTGGACCGGCATCTTATCGACTGTGCACCACGAGGTCAGTGATCGAATAAGTCTAATGGTTGGCTTGGATGCGCGATATTATAGCGGCAAGCATTTCACACGGGTCAATAACTTGCTCGGAGGGGATTTCTACTTGCAGTCTTTCAGCAGTTCTGATGGCTATGGCATCAATCCGGATTACGAACTGATGGCACAGCCCGGTGACAAGGTCGATTACGATGATGTTGGTCTGGTGAGGTATGCTGGAGGTTTCGCTCAGGCTGAATACAAGGATGATCGCTTCAGTTTGTTTGCCGCGGGCACCATGAGTTTGACGGGCTATCGGCGCATCGATCCCTACAAGTACTTCCGCTATGCCGAGACGGGGGTTCAGGAAGTCACAGAACTGAATGAAACAACCGGCAACATCGAAACCACGGAGCAATTCGTGTACGGTGAGAAATCCCTGAAGGCAAGCAGCGTTGGTTATAACGCAAAGGCTGGAGGCAGTGTGCGGCTTGGCGAGACGAGTCACGTGTATGTGAATGGCGGTGTATACTCACGCGCTCCATTCATTCAGTATGTTTTCACGAACTATTCCAATGTCTTGAGCAACGATCGTTTGACCAATGAAAAGGTGGCGGCATTCGAAGCGGGTTATCGCTTTCGTTGGCGTGGAATTTCCTTGGACGTCAACGCTTATCATACCCAATGGCGGGACAAGAGCATCATGAGCAGTCCGCTCTTACGGCCCGACGGTACGGAATACAGGGCGTTCATTACGGGCTTGGTGCAAACGCATGAAGGCATTGAGTTGGAATTGAAAACTCGTCCGCACCCCAAAGTGGAGCTTGGTGGCATGGCGTCTTTTGGAGATTGGCGCTGGGACAACGACGTCAATGCTGAAATCACCGCAGAAGAGGGAGGGGAGATATTGGAGACCCTTTACATATACTCGGCGGGTCTGAAGGTGAGCGATGCCCCGCAGTCTCAAGTCGGAGCGATCTTGAACGTATCTCCTACCAAAGGCTTGCGAGTCGGAGCGAATTATGTGTATAACTGGAATTTGTATGCGCGTTTTGAGGTGGATGCTGATCGCACCAATCCTGACCGTGCAGGCTTGCAACCGATAATGCTACCTGCATTTGGTTACCTCGATTTGCGCGCGAGCTACCGATTTGAAACAGGTGGATTGGGTTGGATGGCCAGCTTGAATGTGCAGAATGCGTTGGACAACATCTACATCAGCGATGGCTTTGAAACTTTCGTGACCAATCCTCAAACGGGCGTGAAGGAACAAGGCACCGTCGAAAATGGAAAGATGGAGGGTTATTGGGCTTACGGCCGCACCCTCTCTGCTACGCTCAAGATGATGTTCTGATCAACGGATGGTGTCGCCGGCAGCGGTGCCTTCTTCTGGTGTTACGAAGCGCAAGGATCCGTCAGCAGATTCTGCCATCAGCACCATGCCCTGGCTTTCTACACCACGAATCTTGCGAGGCGCTAAGTTGGCCAGTAAGGTGACCCGTCGTCCAACGACTTCTTCAGGCTTGAAATGCTCAGCGATTCCGCTCAATACAGTGCGTTCATCCAATCCCGTGCGAATGGTCAATTGAAGCAATTTATCTGCTTTTGGGACCCGTTCACAGGCAATAACTTCACCAACTCGGAGGTCCATTTTTTGGAAATCGTCAAAGTTCATCATGGGCTTGAGGGGTTCGCAGGCAGCGTCAGGTGCTGCGCTAGCAAGGGAAGTTTTTAATTTTTCAACTTGAGCATCAACAGTGGATTCTTCCACTTTTTCGAACAGGATTGGCAAATCACCGAGCACTTCACCATGCGGCATCATTGAACCGCTTGCTTGTTCCCATCGAGCACTCGTGATTCCAAAAGCGGCTTGCATTTTCTGCGCAGTTTGCGGAATGAAAGGCTCAAGCAACACAGAGCAGTTTGCAGCGACTTGTATGCACGTGTTTAAAATGACTGCTGTTCGCTCTTCATCCGTCTTCTTGAGCTTCCAAGGCTCCTGTTCGGTCATGTACTTGTTGCCCAAACGCGCAACTCCCATCGCTGCTTGCAAGGCATCTCTATATCGGTTGCGTCGGATCAATTCAGCTACTTCTCCCGGGGCGGCGTCCAAAGCTTGAATGATCGCATCTTCATCAGCAGTCCACTTGGCACGGTCGATTGCGGGCACCTCCGACTCATAGTATTTTTTTGTGAGGACAATCACCCGATTGATGAAGTTGCCGAGGACATCAGCCAATTCGTTGTTTACGCGCTCACGGTAGTCCGACCAGGTAAATTCGCTGTCTTTTTGCTCGGGCATGATGCTCGTGAGCACATAGCGCAATTCGTCGCTTTTCCCGGGAAACTCTTCGAGGTAATCTTTCACCCAAACCGCCCAATTGCGAGAGGTGGAAATTTTATCCCCTTCCAGGTTCATGAACGCATTTGCGGGCACGTTGGTGGGAAGGTTGAAGCCCCCGTGTTCCTTGAGCAGGATGGGGAAGATCAAACAATGAAATACAATGTTGTCTTTTCCGATGAAATGGATCAATTCAGCATCATCTGATTGCCACCAATCTTGCCAATTTTGACCAGCTTTGGCCGCCCATTCCATGGTTGAAGTGATGTATCCGATCGGAGCGTCGAGCCAGACATACAGAACTTTTCCGTCTGCACCTTCGACTGGAACGGGCACGCCCCAGTCCAAATCACGGGTCATGGCTCGACTTTGCAGTCCGCCGTCAATCCAACTGCGGCATTGACCGGTGACATGTGATTTCCAGGCGCGTGCATCGTGGTGCGCTTTTCCGTTGAATTTGCCGTTATCGATGTAATCGCGCAGCCAGTCTTCGTGCCGGCCCATGGGCAAGTACCACAAGGTGGTGTCCTTCAGGATCGGAGTCGCTCCGCTGAGAGTGGATTTGGGGTCGACCAAGTCTTTCGGAGAAAGGGCCGAGCCGCATTTTTCGCACTGGTCTCCATACGCGTCCGGGGCATCGCACTTGGGGCATGTGCCCGTGATGTAACGATCCGCTAAGAACTGCGAAGCTTCAGGATCAAAGAATTGAGCATCTGTTTTCACTTCAAAGCTCCCAGAGTCGAGAAGTTTCAAGAAAAAATCTTGGGCGACTTGATGATGTTTTTCGCTTGATGTTCGGGAGTAATGGTCAAAAGCCATGTCAATCCCTGCAAACGCTTCTTGCATTTCAGAGTGGTACCGATCTACAATTTCGCGAGGGGTAACGCCGTCTTTTTTGGCGCGCAAAGTGATTGCCGCTCCGTGCTCATCACTTCCGCATACCCAGAGCACCTCTGAACCCGCCATGCGCTCAAAACGCGCCCGGATGTCTCCTGGCAAGTAAGCGCCTGCGATGTGTCCAATATGGATCGGGCCATTGGCGTACGGCAGGGCCGATGTCATCATCAAACGTCGGGGGTGGCGAAACGGTCGTGTGGTAGAAGTCATGAAAAAGGAGCGAAAAGAAGTGCGAATTTCGGGCTTTTTCGCTATCCATTGCCATCTTGCCGCATACATTGCAAGGAATCCATGAACGCCTCGTCTCCATTGATCAAAATGCCGGCGCCACTGCAGCTGGGCGACCGGGTTCTGCTCGCTGCACCAGCTCGGTTTGTGACCGAAGAGCAAGTAGAATCCGCCAAGAAGTTCATCCAAGATGCAGGATTTTTGGCTGTAATCCCCGAGGGGTTACTTGCTCGAGAAGGTCAATTTGGGGGCAGTGATGCTCACCGAGCCCAATCGATGAATGACGGGTTTGCTTCGGTTGACATCAAAGCGATTTGGGTGATGCGCGGAGGCTATGGTTGCGCGCGTATTTTGCCACTCTTGGACCAACGGACTTTTTGCGATAACCCGACTTGGATCATCGGTTTCAGCGACGTAACGGCATTGCACGGCTGGGCCAATCGATTGGGGGTAGCAACGCTGCATGCTCCAGTGGTGAATACATTTGCCTCCTGCTCGGCTGAGGAGCAGTGCGCTTTTTGGCATACGTTGCGCACACCGCATGAGGAATCGCACGAATCGCACGTCGTAGGAGGAAATTTGAGCGTGTTGTTCAGTTTAATGGGGACTCCATTTTTTCCAAACTGCGCAGGAAATTGGCTTCTGATGGAAGACCTCGATGAATACCTCTATCACGTGGATCGCATGCTTCTGGCTTTTCGGCTGGCAGGCGTTTTGGATGAGGTAAAAGGCGTTTTGGTGGGATCGTTCACTGATTTGCACGACAACACCATTGCCAACGGCCAGTCGACTGACAATCCCTTTGGTCAATCAATTGAACAGATCATTGGAACGCATGTCCCAGAAAGCAAGGCGGTGCATTGGAATATGCCTGTTGGACATGGATCAAAAAACACCCCCATCATTCTCGGGGCAAGTTGGGAGCAGCAAAAGCATCGCATCACTCGCGGAATGCCCTAATTTCGCGGAGTTAAATCATCAATAGCCTTCCCATGTATGGATCTATGAAACAGCACCTTCGTGAAGAATTGTCACGAATTGAAGAGGCCGGATTATTCAAAAAAGAGCGGGTAATTGCAGGAGCTCAAGACGTGGAAATCACGTTGGAGGATGGCTCCAAAGTGCTCAATTTCTGTGCAAACAACTACTTGGGGCTAAGCAACGATTCGCGTGTAAATGAGGCGGCCAAGCGTGCCATCGACAGCCACGGATTTGGGATGTCCAGCGTGCGATTCATTTGCGGCACACAAGACATTCACAAGGAATTGGAAGAGCGCATCGCTGCGTTTCACGAAACAGAGGACACCATTCTATATGCGGCCGCTTTTGATGCCAATGGGGGTGTTTTTGAGCCGTTGTTGGGCCCTGAGGACGCGATTATCTCTGACGCCTTGAATCACGCCTCAATCATTGATGGTGTCCGCCTTTGCAAGGCGGCACGGTATCGTTATGCCAACAATGACATGGCTGACTTGGAATCGCAGTTGCAGAAGGCCGCAGCGGCTAATCACCGCTTCAAAATCATTGTCACCGACGGAGTCTTTTCGATGGATGGTTATGTCGCTCAAATTGGAAAAATATGCGATCTCGCAGAGCGCTACGATGCGCTGGTAATGGTTGATGAATGCCATGCTACTGGGTTCATTGGTAAGACGGGACGAGGAAGTGTGGAGTTGGGCAACGCCTTGGGACGTGTCGACATCATCACGGGCACCTTGGGCAAAGCAATGGGAGGTGCGATGGGAGGATTCACCACTGGACGCAAAGAAATCATTGAAATACTTCGCCAGAAGTCGCGGCCTTATTTGTTCAGCAACAGCCTTGCACCAAGCATCGTAGGAGCTTCATTGGAAGTGTTCAACATGCTGAGTGAATCCACAGAATTGCGCGATCGATTGGAAGAAAACACGCATTATTTTAAAGAAGGAATGCGCCGAGTTGGTTTGCCCATCAAAGATGGCGAATCAGCGATTGTGCCTGTGATGTTGGGAGATGCTAAGTTGTCCCAAGAAATGGCGAATCGCCTTTTGGATGAGGGCATCTATGTCATTGGATTTTTCTACCCCGTTGTTCCCAAGGAACAGGCGCGCATTCGCGTTCAGCTATCTGCAGCTCATACACGGGAGCAGCTGGATCACGCCATCGCTTCGTTTGAGAAAGTGGGCCGCGATTTGGGTGTCCTCGAGGCTGTGGCCTAATGGGACAAGCTGCTCCAGGCAAAGTGCTGATCATCGGTGACGGTTTGGCTGGTGCGCTGATGGCTTGGGAATGCCAGGAGCGTGGACTGGACTTTGAGCAGTGGTCCAATGGCAGCCCTGCAGCATCTGATGTTGCAGCAGGGATGTTCAATCCAGTTTCGTTTCGGAGGATTTTGCCACAGTGGGATGCCGCAAATCACAGCGCGCGGGCGCGTGAAGTTTTTGGTGCGATCGAATCCAAATTGGGCATCGAATTATGGCATGATGTGCCCATTGTTCGGGTTTTCCCGGATGAGCAGTACGCAGAACTTTGGTCGGAACGAGCCAATGGAGGTCACGAAGTGTCGCCATTCATCGAAACTTTGGCTTCCAAAGATTTGCACCCGTCAATCAAGGCTCCGCATGGAGCCGGAATCGTCCGCGAAGCAGGGTGGGTGGATGTGAGCTCATTGACCGAAAAAAGCCGAGCGTTTTGGCAGGATTGCGGACAGTGGAAGTCGCAGTCTTGGTCCATGGACGAAGGATGTCCAACAGGTTTTGGTGCAGTAATTGATTGCCGCGGCGTCGGCGCAGCTGAGGACTTGGCAGCGTTCGGGTTGGAATTGCGGCGGAATCACGGAGAGGTGATAACGGTTCAAACCGAGGCCGGCTGGGGAGACGAAACGGTGAACAACGTCACATGGGCATTGCCTCTGGGATCGGGAGCTTACCGCATTGGTTCCACCTACCGCTGGGACATTGATGAGCCAATTGTGCTCAAAGAAACGCTGAACCATTTGGTTTCGCGCGTGAATTTGGCGCGAACGGATTCTGCATTGCTTTTGAGTGATGTGACTAGCCATCGTGCTGGATTGAGGCCATCTTGTTTTGATCGAAGACCAATTCTGGGCCGGGTGACTTCGGAGGCTTCTTGGTATGTGGTTTGCACGGGTTGGGGAACGCGGGGCGTCTCCATAGGTCCGACCATGGTGGATTGGACAATAGATGCCATGCTTGGTGTCACCAGCGATGTTCCGGATGAGGTTCACCCCAAAAGATTTCGTACTTTCACAAAAAACTGAAAGTACGAAATACGTGTATTCATCAGAGGTTACATCCGCCCAGCAATCTTTCATCGAGCATTGGCAGGAAATTGGCAAGCATTGGGGTGTTCCCAAAGCGCTGCTTGCTGTGCATGCCTGGCTCATTTTGCGCTCTGAGCCTCAATCCACAGATGATGTCATGCTTCATCTTGGAATGAGCCGAGGCAATGCGCACAATACGCTGCTGGAGTTGGTTGAGTGGGGATTGGCGCATTCGATCAAAACGCTGGGCAAACGTCAGATCCGTTTTGTGGCTGAGAAGGAAGAATGGGCCATGATGACGGCCATCATTCGAATGCGGAAGAAACGTGAATTGGATCCGTTTTTGACGCTGGAAGATTGGCGTCAAGTTCACGCCTCGGAGCTGGAATCGGGCGCTTGCGACGGTTTGGATCAGAGGCTACAGAGCTGGATGGTCACGGCACAGAAATTGGATCGCCTGACACATTTGGCATCTCGCGAGGATGAATCATGGTGGAGAAGGTGGCTATTTTCAGCTTTGAGAACAAATTGAAAATGTATGGGAAGGCCAAGTGAATCCCTTAACTTCGAAAGAAATTCATTGCATGCACTTTGAGCGCTCAGAATATGTCCCAATCCACGATGCTACGTCCCGCGGGACGCAGACGAGGAGTGGCACAGTGCTGAGGGATGATGGATTGCGGCTTCGGGCAATGAAGTTGTCCAAAACGATGCGCATTGGGGCATTGTTTATCGCATGCATCTGTTGTGCATCATCTGCAATGAACCTCCACGCTCAAGGTCAATTTGCGCAATCAAGCGCGCTGGATGAATCGGACACACGTTCCATCACCAAGGCCAACTTTCTGTTTCACTTTGCAGCTTCGAATGAATGGCCGGCTGAGTTTATGGAAGGCCCTTTTCGATTGGCCATCATCGGAAATCCTTCCTTGCATGCCATCTTGGCCGATAAGTATGCGATGAAATCAATCGGGTCTCAATCCTTGGAAATTATTGCATTTGACGATGCTGAATCACTGGAGAAAGCGCCTTTTTCTCATGTCATTTACAGCGAGGAATCGGGAGAAACCTTGCAGCGAATTTCAGAATCAATTCAGGATCAACCGGTACTGTTGATATCGGATGCAGCCGATGGCTTGCAAAATGGTGCCCTGATCAATTTTGTTGCGGTCAACAACCGCATCCGCTATGAAATCAATTCGGAAGAAGCATCGAAACGTGACCTTCTCATCGGCAATCGAATTTTGTCTTGGGCTGTAAAATGAGCGCTATGAACATTGACATACGATCTTTTTTACTCGCAGGTATGCTGGTCCTTGTTGCTGCCTGTTCATCATCTGCTTGGTCGCAAGGAGAGGTTCAGCGAGCGGCCGACCTTGGCCGAGCAGGCAAATGGACTGAGGCAAAACAACTTTTGGAACCGGTACTGATTTCATCCAATTATCAATCGAGTGGAAGAGCTTGGTTTGTTATGGGCTTCATCCACAAAGAATTGCATAAATCTCAAGGGGAATTTGGTGTGGACGCCCCAGAGCGATTGGCGGCTGTGGCTTGTTTTCAGCGTGCGCAGCAACTTGGATTGAGCATTTCGGATCAGCAGATGGCTTCCGAGGCATTGGACTTTCTTTCCCGCAGTTACTTCCGAGAGGCAATTGGCATGGTAGAAGGATTTACGTGGGGATCAACGAATGATATTATTGCCTTATTCAGCCGCTATGAGGCGTTGGAATTGAGCTTAAATCCCAACAAAGATCTGGGTCCTCAGCGTTCTGATCTGAATCGTTACCTCGGTCAGGCTCACGCCATGTTATTGGATTCTGAGTTCCCGCGAACTTCCGCAGAGTCTCAGGCTATTTTTGAAGCGGCCATTGGTCATTATCGTTCTGCTTTAGAGAGCGATCCCGGGGAGTATGCGACGCAGTACAATTTAGCCATCACTCTTTACAATGAAGGTGTGCGAAAATTAAAGAGCATTGGGCATGAAACGTCCATGTTTGAGTTGATGGAAATTCAAGACGGTTGTGTCGCTTTGTTCGAGCAATCATTGGCGCCAATGCAAGCCGCACATGCTCAGCAACCCGGCCGTTTGGAAACCTTGAAAGGCCTGATGACGCTGCATTACGCCCTTTCTCAGAAGGAGGAGTCTGATCGGTACCGAGCTCGAATCGAGCAGATTTTAGGGGATCGCTGAATCAAACGCCTGTCCGGGAATGGTTTGCGCCTTTCCCGCTTTAACTTGGGCACATGATTCGCACGCAGGAGCCAAGCCCGAGAGGCAAGCGTAAACCTGGAAAATTTCAATGGGGCATCGGATGGCGCATCTCGGTGGGATTTGGGGTTTTTGGGCTGGCCGTTGGCGCTTTGTTTCTCTTGACAAGAAGCACGCTGGAAGAAAGCCAAAAGCTCAGTCAACACATCGACGGTGTGCTGACACCGAGCATTCAATCCCTGGAGGAATTGGATCGTTCCATTGGCGAGACACGGATTTTAATTCGCCATTGGCTTTCTGTGCAATCCGGTGCGCGTGACCCCGAAAAACGCGACTTGCAGCAACTTATGGCTGCTAAAATCCCTGCGCAATTGGAAGCAATGCAGCCCCTCGTTGGGTCTTGGGGGGATCCTTTGCAACTTCAATTCGATTCTCTTCAACGGGATGTGGAATACCTGTTTTTGGCTTATTCGGAGGTGATTCGATTGCTGCCCGATTTCCGGTCTTATGATGATCCGATGGCCATGATGGAGGCGGAGTATTATGCATTGGATGGCTCGAGCATTCCTCGTTACACAGCGAGTATTCGCAACCGCATGGATGCGATGTCACTTGCGCAAACGGATGCTTTAACGGCGTCTACAGCTGAAATGGATCAGCTCAGCAATCGGCTGAAGCTATATGCTGGAAATGTTGCCTTGGCAATTTTGATATTGGGCTTCTTGATTGCCTGGGCTGTGACGCGTTCCATTGTTCGTCCCATCAGTGAATTGAAGCGAGCGTTGCTTTACCTCGGTCGTGGTGTGCCTCTCGCAAATGAGGTCGAACCGACGCCTGATGAAATCGGTGAAATGGCTTTGGCTGTGAATCGTCTCGCGGCTGGTTTGAATCGAACCAGAGCTTTTAGCTTGCGCGTTGGACGGGGAGAATTTGATGCAGATTATGAGCCCCTGAGCGACGATGATGCACTTGGCCATGCCATCCTCAAGATGCGTGATGACTTGGAAAGCAATGAGCAAGAATTGGAGGGGAAGGTAAAGATGCGGACGGCAGAAGTGGAGCAACAAAAACGCCGAATTGAATCGCTATACGTTGATTTAAAGGACAGCATTAATTATGCAGAGCGCATTCAAAAAGCAATTCTGCCATCGTCAGAAGAACGGGCGAAAGTTTTCGAGGAGACGGCTGTTTTTTATCGTCCTCGCGACGGTGTTTCTGGAGATTTTTATTGGTTTCATTCAGTGGGTAGAGTGCGCATGTTTTCCGCCATTGACTGCACAGGTCATGGCGTGCCAGGAGCGTTTATGAGTTTGATTGGGCACAATGCCCTTGAAAGGGTTACCAAGGTTTACACGCAGCCAGATCGTGTCTTGGAGCAGCTAAATCGCGCGGCATGCGAATTGCTTCGGCCGCAAGGTTTTGGTCAGGATGATGGCATGTCGACGGTGCAAGATGGAATGGATTTGGCCATGGTTACGGTTGATTTGGAAAAAATGGAAATGGAGTACAGCGGGGCGAATTGCCCGCTCTACCTGGTTCGCAAAGGGATGCTGCAAGAATTGAAGCCGGACAAGATGGCCATAGCTTCATTCGAGCCAGGCACGCGACACTTCCAGATGCACACCGTCCCCTTGGTTTCTGGCGATGTCATTTTTGTGGCCACGGATGGTTTTCCTGATCAATTCGGTGGCCCAAAGGGCAAGAAGTTTATGCGCAAGCGATTCCGTGAATTGCTGGTGCGTGTGGCTCCGATGAAGACCAAGGACATGGAATTAGCCCTAGCCGAGGCATTCAATGAATGGAAGGGCGATGAAGAACAAGTGGACGATGTGCTCGTCGTGGGTGTGCGGATTTGATCAGCTTATTGAGCGAAAACAGACCCACGGACCACACGCGTCTCAATCGGATTGATGATCAATACCGGAATTTGCGCTTCGTTGGTGATGATTTGCTGCTCGTAAGTTTGACCCAAAATGCCCATGAGGCTCTTTTCATGCAGGTTCATGATGCTGATCAAATCGGCATCGATGGCCGCCGCGTGCCGCACAACATCTTTGACGAAAGCTCCGGAGCTGTGGTCTGAGATTTTGACGGTGTACTCGATGTTACGCTCTCCGAAGTATTCTTTGGCGTAGTCGATGTTGCGGTTCAGTTGATTCTTCAAAAACTCATCAGATTCAGCGGGGCTGATGATGTGAACACGTCCATTGAAATAGGAGGCCATCTTCGCAACCGTTGAAAGCTTTTGCTTTGTGTCCTGGTGCAGGTCAAGGGGAACGACGATGTCATCATAGCCAGTGTCCTTGATTCCTTTTTCCTGGGTGATGATGAATGGCGTTGAGCAATTGGTTACGATTTTCAGTGCTCGGCCACCGGTCAAAAACTGCATTCCCTTGAGGCCATGCGTGCCCATGATGACCAAATTTGCATCTTGCTCAATGGCAACATCATCGATGTCTTCAAAGATTGATCCGATGCGAATGGCTGTCTTTACATTGTGCGTGTACCTGCCATCAAATCGGTCCATCAATGCTTTCACGCGGAGTCTCGCATCTGTCATCTCTTTTTTTGAGGAGATGATGTGGAGCAGCAGAATTTCACTCTTGAATGCCTTTCCGACAACAAATGCGTGTTCCAGAGAAATTTCACTCACTGGGGTGAAATCCATGGGTACGAGGATGCGATGTTGAGCCATATTTATTGTTAATCAAATTCCAAACAAAGTTACGAGCAAAGCAATGATTCCAACGAAATTTGTCTCATGCGGAGGCAATGGTTTTTAAAAACGTTTGCGGCGGGTTTTAACCGCTGGAAACAATCCGACCAGTCCATGATGGGTTGGGCGGTTGTGACGGGTTGTTCTGCCGGTTTACTCGCGGTGCTGCTGAAGCGCACGGTAGGTGTGATGCATTTCGGTATGAATGGCATTGCGGAATTCTTTGAAGCGCCATGGTGGTTGGGAATTGGTCCACTCATGGGGCTGCTCGCTACGCGATGGGTTGTGCGCAACTGGCTGCGGGGGGATCATCCGGGTCCGGGTGTTCCGAGCATTTTACACGCCTTGTCTCAGCGTCAAGGACGGATCAAACGAATGTGGATGTTTGCGCCACTGATCACGAGTTCACTATCTGTGGGATTGGGAGGTTCGGGAGGACTGGAGGGGCCATCTTTGCAATCTGCGTCTGCCATTGGTTCTGAAATTGGC
>CAJQMI010000083.1 GCA_905479395.1 uncultured Flavobacteriales bacterium | reverse complement strand
CAAAAGAATGGGAAAAAAGCTACAGCACTATGGGCGACGCCTTGTTGGCAGATCTACCGGTAGCCGTGTTGATTGACGGCATGTCTGCTTCCGCTTCCGAAATCGTATCGGGCACATTGCAAGATCTGGATCGTGCCATCATTGTTGGTCAAGAGAGTTATGGCAAGGGCCTGGTCCAACAGTCAAAACAACTGGCTTACGGCACCAAGCTAAAAGTGACGGTGGCCAAATATTACACGCCCAGTGGACGGTGCATCCAACGGTTGGATTACGGAGGTAATCGGAGTGAAGATGGGAGTGCTCAAGCAGTTGCTGACTCCCTGATCGAGGTGTTTTACACCCGCAATGGCCGCCCGGTTGTTGACGGAAAAGGGGTGCAACCCGATGTTCCGACATCCCTACCAACAGTAGGGTTTGTTCTAGAAGGACTGTACGAAAGTGGCGTTTTATTCGACTTTGCAAATGCATGGACTGCTGAGCGCGATACAATTGCGGCATCAGCAGCATTTGAACTCACCGAGGACGACTGGAATGAGTTTGTACGCTTCGCCGCAAACAATGCCTCAACAGAATACGAATCTGAGACCTCAATCATCTGGAATCGCCTGAAAGAAATGGCTGAAGAGGAAGAGGTGTACGCGCTAAATCCCGATGCCTTTGAAAACCTCGAGGTGACCCTGCAGCCAGAAGTCGAAAGGGACCTTTTGAAGTTCAGGGCGCAGATTCAAGTTGCTCTTGAAGAGGAAATCGTGATGCGCTATTACCTTCAAACGGGCGTCTTCGAATGGTCCCTACCGCGTGATTCCACGCTGGCTGCTGCCATCGAAATGCTCAATTCTGGGGAATACAAAACGATTCTTGCGGGAATAAACTAACGGACGCTCGATGGAAAATCGATCAAAGCAACTCACCACATCCAGTGCCGCAGGAAAACGTCGCGTCCAACGCGGCTATGACTTGGCTTTGATCATCACATCAATCGCACTGCCGTTTTCAAACTTTCTGATGAGCCAAGGAGCATTTCTTCTGGTGCTTGCTTGGGGCCTCGACCGATGGCACAATGGTCCCATCTTCCGCGGTCGCTCATGGGATTTTTGGAAGTCACAACCGCTCCTATGGGCAATTCTTGCGCTGTTTTGTTGGCAATTAATCGGACAATTCTGGACGGAAGATTTGACCCAAGGATGGAGAGCTCTGCGCATTCAATTGCCACTTTTGGCATTCCCCTTGGTACTCATCACGGGTCGTTGGGAGCAAAGAAGAGGGCTTGAATTGGTCCAGCACACGCTGGCATTCGCCGTTGTAGCAGCTTGCATTGGTGCACTTTGGGCCGGAAGCTCCTCCATCGACACCGTTGAAGCAAGGGACTGGTCGCCTTTCATTTCACACATCCGGTTTAGTTTGATGATTGCCTTTATTTGGTCGTGGTGGCTCCTTCGAGCTTTCCAGACACAGAAGCCAAAAGCTGGATTCATTGCGCTCATAATCGGTGTTCTCGGAACCGCATTTATCTGGAAGACCGCCTCCATTACAGGAGCAGTTCTCATGCCCATTTCCGCCCTGTCAGCTTATGCGCTCTATCGCTCAGAACGTCCTGCTAACCGATCGCTCGAAACACCATGGCCTCCAAAAAATGGGACAATTGGGATTCTTGGAGGACTTCTCATTTGTGCTCTTCTCGCTGGCGCTAGCCTTTGGCCAAGGTATCCCGATGCCAGTTCAATGAAGGCCACTACAGACAGTGGTGAACACTATTTGCATTATCCAGGCCGCTGCATGCTAGAAAACGGCCATCATGTCTGGACGAACATCGCATGGGGAGAACTGAGCGAAGCTTGGAAGGAACGCAGCGATTTGCCTTTTGAAGGAGCAGATGGGCGTGGTCAGGAATTGCGAATGACCTTGCTTCGTTATATGACATCATTGGACCTGATGAAAAATAAAGCGGGAGTTGCCGCTCTTAACAATGCTGATGTTGCCCGAATCGAATCGGGTGTGCCAACCATTCTAGAAGAAACACACAGTGGATTGCTGCGCCGCTGGGACATCGTACAATTTGAAATCTGGAATGCATTGGATGGTGGGAACCCCAGCGGACATTCTTTGGTGCAGCGGTTTCTCTTTCTTCAGAATGCCTTTCAGGTATTTCAAAACCATCCGGTATTGGGAGTTGGCACTGGCGATGTCCCTGCAGCGATCGCGCTGTCCTATTCTGAGCGCAACTCTCCTTTGGATCTCGACTTCAGGCTGCGCCCTCACAATCAATTCATCACATTCCTGATTTCTGGTGGGCCCTTGTCCATGTTGCTGTGGATGACCATCTTGATCACTTTAGTGGCGGTACCACGCACTACTTTTTCGACTTATCCTTTCAAGTTAGCCATGTTGGCGAGCCTAATCATAGCCCTTTCCTGCATCACCGAGGACACCTTGGAAACCCAAGCTGGCGTCACATTTTCCGGCTTCTTAATCGGATTACTGGGCCGACGAATTATGCCTTAAGCCCTTCTTCGATTTCGGCCAAGACCTCATCCAATTCAATGGCAAGCGCCCCTCGCTCGGTCAGGCCCTTTGACGTTAACCATCGCGCTTTTGGTCCGAGAGGATGCCACCGTTCTGGCCATTCAGGGGCAGCGGGTCCATACAATCCCAAACACATGATGTTGGAAGCTGCTGCCATGTGCAGCGGTCCTGTGCTAGAAGCCACCAATCCATCTGCCACGCCAATCAAAGCGAGCAATTGATCCAACTTCATTTTACCCATGGTATTGATGACATCCGCAGGAAATTGACGGTCATGAAACCCCAACAGATCAGACTCCTGGGCCGTGCCGGTTAACAGAACACGGTGCCCTGAAGCGCATAGACGATCCATCAATTCGATGTATTGATTGATGGTCCAATTGTTCGCACTTCCGGCAGATCCTGGATGCACAATGATGTGCTTGTGCCCCTCAACCACCCACTGATATGCACCTTCAATGCCCTCCTTTGCAAGCGCCCAGGCCTTTGCCTTTAACCTTCCCATATGTTTCATTTCATCAGAAGAGCCTGGAAGCCGCAAGCCTGGTGTTTCCCAGCCTGGTGAGGGATGCATTGTTTTGGCCAATTCAAGGCCATGCCACGCCTCGTGGTAACCTGACGTTTTGCGGGATGTTCGGTTTTTATGCGTGACGTAACGTCGGAATGGCCATCTTCGAGATGTACCCACTAAGATTGGCACGCCTTGGGCACGAATAAACTGCGCAACTTCCGCATCTGGAAAGGCCATGATTGCAACATCATAGCTAGAAAGGTCAGTTGGCGTGTTTGGCGCCCAAATCACAACTTCATCCACATCAACTGCCGCCTCTACCACAGGAGCGGCATAAGCTCGGACCAGAAAGTCCACCTGCAATTTCGGACGAGAAGACTTCATCCATGTCGCCATGGGAAGGGTCAAAATGGCATCGCCGATGGCGTCCGTTCGGCACACCAATACCCGTTGAATTTGGCCTCTTTCAGAAGCATCTAGCAATCGTTTTGAGCGCTGATAACAACGGGCTTTTTCATATTTCCTTGCAGTCGCGAGAGCGCTATACTTGGCGATCGTCCAGCCCGCCCATCCATCGCGCCACCCGCCACGGAGAATCGCATTTTTTGACCATTGAAAGGCTCTTTTTATTGGGCGCACCCAAGCACTGGTCAACCAGAAAGGACCGGTATAATTGGCTGCAGAAATATCTGAGAAATACTCAATTTGCCGGATATGATCTTCTTCCGAATGATACGAGTGGTGAAGTAAATCTCCTTTGAGGTGACCCGAAATTTGGTTGCCCTTCAATTCCAAACGATCGTGCGGATTTTCACCAGACCACTTTGCTGTTCCGTTTTGCCAGAGGCGAATTTTTTGATCAGGATACCACCCGCCGTGGCGCACCCAATGACCGCAATAGGAGGTCAGCCGATTGACGCGATATCCACAATGATTTGGAGCTTCCTTTCTCCATTGTTGCAGCGATGCTATTAGCTCCTCGCTCAAACTTTCATCTGCATCCAAGGAAATCAGCCACGTACCATTTGCCTGCTGTGCAGCCCAGTTTTTCTGTTGGATATGCCCTTCAAATTCATGATGCAACACACGAGCACCAAGCGCTTCACTCTTTGCAACTGTATCGTCTTTTGATCCGGAATCCACCACCAAAATCTCATCCGCCACAGATTGCAATGATCTCAAGCAACGCTCGATGTTGTGCGATTCATTGTAGGCAATGATGACGGCAGACAAAAAAGGTTGATCCATGTGAGTCGATGAAGAGCGATTTCCCTGCAAGTTACTGCGCGCACACATGAAGTTTCCAACGATTCTTTGTGTACGCGGCGAGACCCCTTAATTTTACGGCATGAATGTACTTTTGTTGGGAAGTGGCGGACGCGAGCACGCGATGGCTTGGAAGTTGAGTGAGTCTTCTATGTTGCGCGATTTACATATTGCTCCTGGCAATGGAGGAATGCAAGAATTGGGCATCATGGCTGATCTCGATGCCATGGATTTCCCCGCTGTGGAACGGTATGTTCGTCGGCATAAAATTGACCTCCTCGTTGTGGGCGCAGAAGCTCCACTTGTAGCCGGAATTGCTGATTATTTTGAAGCTTCCGAAAAAACGAATATTGCTGTGGTAGGCCCCAAAAAGAAAGGGGCAATGCTTGAAGGAAGCAAAGAGTTTGCCAAGGCCTTCATGCAACGCCACAACATTCCTACAGCACGATATGCGAGTTTTGGCAGCGACCAACTCTCGGAAGCAATCGCTGCTTTGGACAAGTTCAAAGCACCTTACGTCATCAAGGCCGATGGCCTAGCCGGCGGCAAGGGTGTCATCATCACCGAATCAAAGCAAGAAGCAGTTAAAACACTCGAGGCCATGCTCAAAGGCGGAGCATTCAACGAAGCTGGAAAGCGCGTAGTAATCGAAGAATTCCTCGCGGGGCAAGAAGTGAGCATGTTTGTCGTCACCGACGGAAAGAGCTATCACATCTTACCATCTGCCAAGGATTACAAACGCATTGGAGAGGGGGACACTGGTTTAAACACAGGCGGTATGGGGGCCATTTCACCCGTTCCATATCTATCCGAAGAATTCCAACAGAAAGCCCTCAATCAAATTATCATTCCGACCATCAAGGGATTGACCAAGGACGAAATTCCTTACCACGGCTTTGTTTTCTTTGGCCTGATGAAGGTGGGCAGTGACCCGTATGTCATCGAGTACAATTGCCGCATGGGTGATCCTGAAACTGAAGTTGTTCTGCCACGCATCAAAAGTGATTTGCTGCATCTGTTCGAGAATTTATGCTCGGGATTGCTCTCCGAGTATGACCTGGAAATAGATGAGCGAGCTGCAACAACTGTTGTTATGGCTAGCTCTGGCTACCCTGGTTCTTATGACACAAACTTCGAAATCAAGGGCGCTGAAGCTGACGCCAAATGGGATGGTGTGGTTTTTCACTGCGGCACCAAGATGTCACGGCGTAAACTTTATACAAACGGAGGTCGGGTTTTAGCCGTTACGGGCAGAGGAGCCACAGTAGAAGACGCGCTAAAACGGAGTTACGAGAAGGTGGAGAAGATTACATTTCAAGGCGCTTACTGCCGAAAGGACATTGGCGCTGACATTTTGGACTTGGCATAACACCGAGAACTTCCGCCCCCTTTTTTCATTCGAAGGGCGATCATTTGAATCCGATTTTACACCAAATCGCCGTCTTGTTCGGCTTTTTGCGTGTACTTCTTTTGCAACCTTAGCCAAAACAACAAACCTGCAATCCCAAGAACGATGACGCCTGAGTTGAAGGGTGAGCTAATGGGAACCAGAAAGGTTTCGAATGTCCACTCGATAAACTTTGCGACCGGCGTGATGATTTCTTGCGTATTCATAAGTGCTAAATTCGGTGCAAAAATAAGCAACCCTTGATTTCTATCCTCCGTTCGAACCAACCGATTGCATGGTCAATTGTGCCTGGCACCATTTTCCTAGGCATCATCTGGCATATTTGGCAGTCACAAGCCTCTGCTTTATCCCTTGCTGTATATGGCATTGGGCTGCTCTTGGTGGCTGGATATTCGCATCATTTGTACGTGCAAAGAAATTTTGTAGAACGAGGCGATGCGGCATTGGCATGGTCATTTGTTGCTTGGAGCGTTGCATTGATTCCCGTCGCGTCTCCCATTGAAGGAATTCAGACATGGTGCAGCCTTCTCCTTATCTGCGCAGCATTGGATTTCACCCTTCGCATGCATCGTCAGCCATCTACCAGCAATATCCAATTTCGTGCAGGGCTTGCTGCAGGGCTTGCCGTGAGCATTCAACCGCTAAATGTGGGACTTTTATTGGGACTCATTGCAGTTCAAATGCGCTCAAGACCGTTGATTATGCGGGAATGGGTCATGTTGACGTTTGGTGTGACTCACGGGGTTCTTCTTGCTGAGGTAGGCTGGAGCTTCATTGCAATCGATGACCTCGTTGGAGCTTCTGCAGAGAATATTGGCGAAGGAATCGTCGCCTTGCGAGATTCGTGGAGCGCCATCGCCATGGGGGCCGCTGGTTTATTTGGGCTCTTCATGTTTATCCGTGAAGATTCCCGTCTTGTTTTAAAAACAAAAAATACCCGCTACAACACTTTCATCACCCTCGCATTGCTTGCAGCCACTGGCGGCGCGTTTTGTTGGATGGCTCCAATGAATTTCCGCGGAGTCAATTCGCTTGAACACGCGATTTCCCATTGGTCTGTAATCGCGGCGCTAACATTGGGGTTTTTGTCCGTGAGTCTGGTGCCAAAACGCGATCGAAGAAGCGATAAATTGGGTACCCTAGACGCCATGGCATGGATTGTTTTTGTTGGTACGCTGTTGGTTGTTTTTGGGCTGAGCTCCATCCAATAAACCCAACGAATTCACGAACTTCGCACTATGAAAATAGGAGTGGTCACTTTTCCTGGTTCCAATTGCGACATGGACATGGTCCATGCGATGGAGCATGATTTGCAATTCGAAGTCGCGCAACTTTGGCACAAGAGCAGAGATCTCGAAGGTGCAGATGTCGTGATTTTACCGGGTGGATTCAGCTATGGGGATTACCTCAGAAGCGGTGCGATTGCGCGATTTTCGCCCATCATGGAATCGGTTGTAGCTCATGCGAAAAAGGGAGGCCGTGTTTTTGGTGTTTGCAACGGATTCCAAATCCTTTGCGAATCTGGCTTGCTTCCTGGAGCCTTGCTGCACAATGAGAGCCGAAAATTCATTTGTCGAAACGTCCAGCTAAGGCCCGTTTCACGGAAAGCATGCGTCTCTCAAGCACTCGATGTGAATGAGGCCATCACCATCCCGATTGCACACGGAGAAGGAAACTACTTCATTGACGATGATGGGCTGAAGAAACTCCAAGACCAAGATCAAATCCTATTTCGCTATTGCGATGAAAATGGAAAGGTCAATCCTTGGTCGAATCCAAACGGGTCAGTGGATAGCATTGCAGGAGTCGCCAACGCAGAAATGAACGTATTTGGGATGATGCCACACCCCGAACGCGCGGCAAGCAGTGATCTCGGAAACACCGATGGCGCAGCAATTCTATCGGGATTAGCTGCATTGATCGAAGCTTAAACGTGGTTTTTTCGAGTATAAGCGACTGAGCAGGTATGAAAAGTTCTGCCAATGCGGCTTTAAACTGAACATCAATGCCCCTATTTTTGTTTGTGATGCACAGGAGCAATAAGACCCTTCAACCATGAGTCACTATCCAGCAGGCCCGCACCTTTCGAAAATTCAAACTCCGAAAGACCTTCGAGCACTTTTTCAAAACACAGATTTACCCGTAATCTGCGAAGAATTGCGGCAATTCATCGTGGATGTGGTTTCCGAAAAAGGGGGGCATTTCGGAGCAAGCCTTGGAGTCGTTGAGCTCACCGTAGCTCTACATTATGTTTTCAATACACCGGAAGATCAGATTGTTTGGGACGTTGGGCATCAAGCCTATGGACACAAAATCCTGACAGGCCGAAGAGAGGAATTCCACACGAACAGGCAATACAAAGGATTGAGTGGCTTTCCCAAGCGAACGGAAAGTGAATACGATACATTCGGCGTTGGGCATAGCTCGACTTCCATTTCTGCAGCACTCGGCATGGCCGTTGCAAGCAAATTAAAAGGTGAGCAACAAAAGCAGCACATTGCTGTAATTGGGGATGGAGCCATGACAGCTGGACTCGCCTTTGAGGGATTGAATCATGGGGGAGCTGAAGACACCAACATGCTGGTCATTTTAAATGACAACTGCATGTCCATTGATCCCAACGTTGGTGCTTTGAAAGAATACCTCACCGATATCACCACTTCAAAGGCATACAACAAGGCCAAAGATGAGGTTTGGCATCTGCTTGGGCGCATTTCAAAATTTGGACCGAACGCACAAGCTGTGGCCCAAAAAATTGAGGTCGCCATGAAATCCGCACTCTTGAAGCAGTCGAATTTATTCGAGTCCTTGAATTTTCGTTACTTCGGACCGGTCGATGGACATGACGTGGAGCATCTCGCTCAGATACTCGAAGACATCAAAGACATCCCAGGACCAAAGTTGCTTCATTGCGTGACCATGAAGGGCAAAGGCTATGAGCCTGCGGAAAAAGGAAGTCCCACCACATGGCACGCACCTGGACTCTTCAACAAGGATACCGGTGAAATTGTCAAGGTGGCTTCGACCCAACCCAAGCCCCCCAAGTTTCAAGATGTCTTCGGTCATTCCCTCATTGAGCTGGCTGAAAAAGATGAACGCATTGTGGGTGTAACGCCGGCCATGCCGTCAGGTTGTAGCTTGAAGTATATGCTAGAGGCCATGCCTGATCGAGCTTTTGATGTTGGAATCGCGGAGCAACATGCCGTTACGTTCAGCGCCGGAATGGCGACCCAAGGCAAAGTGCCGTTCTGCAACATCTACTCCAGTTTTATGCAGCGGGCTTACGATCAAGTCGTCCATGATGTTGCCATTCAAAATCTGCACGTTGTTTTCTGCCTCGACCGAGGTGGGGTCGTTGGTGCTGATGGCCCTACGCACCACGGAGCCTATGACATGGCCTATATGCGTTGCATTCCAAACATGGTTGTGGCTGCTCCAATGGATGAAGTGGAATTGCGAAATATGATGTACACGGCTTCTGAAAAGCAAAGCGGTCCATTTTCCATTCGCTATCCTCGAGGCACGGGAACCACAGTCAATTGGCGGCAACCATTCCAAGCCATTCAGATCGGTCAGGGACGGAAACTCAAGTCAGGTGACGACGTAGCCATCTTGAGCATCGGTGCTATTGGATCACAGGCCACAGAAGCAATCGCAACATTGGAGGGCAAAGGGATTTCTACAGCGCATTATGATATGCGCTTTGTGAAGCCACTTGACGAGGTTATGCTCCACGAGATATTCGGAAAATTTAGCGCCGTTGTTACCGTTGAAGACGGTTGTCTCATGGGTGGTTTTGGAAGCGCTGTCACCGAGTTCATGGGTGACAACGGATACCAAGCAAACATGAAGCGTCTTGGCTTAGGAGATCACTACGTTGAGCACGGAACACAGGCCCAATTGTATGCGGAGAATGGTTATGATGCAGCAGCTATCGCAGACGCAGCGGAAGAATTAGTGGCGGATTCAAGCTCAAGTAGCCGCAACATGCAATCAGCTTAAAAGATGGAGGACACTGCGGATACGATCCGAAACCGCGTGGATGAAAGTGGCCTGACAACCATTGATCTCGATGACCTGATTGCACGAAAGCCCATTGTGTCCTTTGATTTGGCGGATTGCCTGGAAAATGGACTCATCCTGCGGGAAAAGCCTTTCCGACAGACGCTCAAAAATTTAAAGCCCGAGGATTGGTCTGAAAAAATTGTTGTGCTCCATTGCAGCAACGATGCTATCGTCCCAGAATGGGCATGGATGCTTGCCACCTCGCAACTCACAGCACACGGAGCCGCAGTTGGCATTGGACGAGCTGAAGACGTGAAACAAGCACTGTTGATTGAGGCCATTCAACAACTTCCACAAGAGTCTTTTCGTGACGCACGAATCGTGATCAAAGGCTGCTCTTCGGGCACAAACGCTGAGAGCTTAGCGGCAGCCATTCGTCATTTACAACCCGTTGCACTCTCCATTTTTTACGGGGAACCCTGCTCCACCGTTCCCGTGTACAAACGGCCGAAAAATCCGGCAAAAAATTGAAATCCAGTTGGTAACTTCGAAGTGTCACTCACGCCTCGAAACCACATGATTTCCGCACCTTCCGATCGCAAACTCTTTCTTGTAGATGCCTTCGCGCTCGTTTTCAGAGCATACTATGCATTCATCAAAAATCCCCGGATCAACTCAAAAGGCCTGAACACCAGCGCCATATTTGGATTCACCAATGCGTTACTGGACGTCATTCGCAAGGAGAAACCAACTCACATAGCAGTTGTATTTGACCCCCCTGGCGGCTCATTCCGCAGTGTTCAATACCCGGACTACAAAGCCAATCGAGACGAAACGCCTGAAGACATCAAACGATCGGTTCCGTGGATCATGGAAGTGCTGGAGGGCATGAACATCCCTGCCATTAGTCAGAAAGGATTCGAAGCAGATGATGTGATTGGGTACATGTCCAAAAAAGCTGAGGAGCAAGGCTTTGAAGTGTACATGATGACGCCCGATAAGGATTTTGGACAACTCGTAACCGAACATGTCAAGATGTACCGCCCCGGGCGCGGAGGAGGACCGGCTGAAGTTTGGGGGCCAACTGAAATCTGCGAGAAATTCGGTGTAGACAATCCACTTCAAGTCATTGATTTGCTCGGTATGATGGGGGACAGCGCAGATAACATCCCAGGAATTCCGGGAGTAGGAGCGAAGACCGCCTCCAAATTGCTCAAACAATACGGCAGCCTCGAAGGTGTAATCGAGAACAGTGCTGAGCTAAAGGGCAAATTGAAAGAGAGGGTAGAAGAAAATGTAGAACTAGCGAAGCTCTCAAAATCACTCGCTACAATCTGCCTGGACATTCCAATGGAGATTGAGTGGGATCAGCTCAACTTGGAAGACCCCAACGCCGAGACATTGCGAGAAACCCTGGAGAATCTTGAGTTTCGAACCCTCGCCCGCCGAATGTTTGGAGATGCTGGAAATGATTCCTCCCCTCAAAAAACACCCCCAATTCAACCCAATCCTCCGAGTCAAGAAGCGCAACTCGATCTGTTCGGCACACCGAGCGGGACGGTCGATGCGGACGCATCTGCACATTTTGCGGTGGCCGAATCAGAAGAATCCGGGTACTCCAATCTTTCATCCTCAACGCACACCTATACCCTCGTGCAGGATTCGAATGGACTCGATGCTTTGATGGCAGCGCTCGCTGAAACCGAATGCTTCGCATTCGATACGGAGACAACCGGGCTCAATACCATGACCGCCGAATTGGTCGGGATTTCATTTGCTACAGAGGTCGGAAAAGCTTGGTGGGTGCCTGTCGCTTGTGACGATTGGACAGAAGAAAGCTTGCTAAAACGCCTTGGAAGCGTCTTCGCTGACACCAACAAAGAAGCCGTCGCTCACCACTTCAAATTTGATTATAAGATCCTCGCAAGGCGCGGCGTGAAATTTGGTGTTCGTGCATTCGACACCATGATTGCGCATTACCTCATCCAGCCAGAAAGTTCTCACAAACTGGACCGATTGGCAGAAACAGAATTGGGCTATGCGACCATTCCCATTACCGATCTCATTGGCAAATCAGGAAAAGACCAAAAGCACATGGGACAATTGGATCCGGCCAGCATAACCGACTACGCTTGTGAAGATGCAGACATTGCACTTCAACTGCGAGAGCGCCTAATTCCACAATTGGAGGATGTAGCAGGAACCGCTCTTTTTCGCGATGTCGAGATGCCATTGGCCATAATCCTAGCCGATATGGAACTGGAAGGAGTGCGCATAAATGTCCCGGAACTCGAACATTACAATGTTGAATTGGGTGCAAAAATCGATGCCCTGACACAGGTCATTCATGAGCACGCCGGCCAAATGTTCAACATCGACAGTCCCAAACAACTCGGTCCAATTTTGTTTGAGACCCTCGCCATTCCGGCAAAGGTGAAAAAAACCAAAACCGGTCAGTACCCCACTGGTGAGGAGGTTTTGGAAAAGATCAAGTCTGCACACCCCATTGTTGATGCCGTGCTCAAGTACCGAAAACTGAAAAAACTCAAGAGCACCTATGTCGAACCCTTGCCAAAGTTGGTCAATTCTGATTCTGGTCGAATCCACACGACTTACCAGCAAACCGTTGCAGCAACCGGTCGCCTAAGCTCAAAGGATCCCAACCTTCAAAATATTCCCATCCGCACACCAGAAGGACGCGCAATCCGGAAATCATTCATTCCCCGCGACGAAAATCACGTATTGGTCGCAGCGGATTACAGCCAAGTAGAATTGCGGATTGCGGCTGCATTGAGTAAAGACCAAGGGTTGGTAGATGCCTTTGTGCAAGGCATGGACATTCATACAGCCACCGCTGCAAAAGTATTTCAGGTCAGCCACGAGCAAGTCGATCGAGACATGCGCAGCAAAGCGAAAGCTGTAAATTTTGGGATTCTATACGGCCAAGGAGCCTTCGGTTTGGCCCAAAATTTGGGCATCCCACGGCGCGAAGCAAAAGAAATAATTGATGCTTATTTCGAACAATTCGCAGCACTCAAAGCGTTCACGGCCCAGTGCGTCGATGAAGTTCGTGAAAAAGGTTATGCCGAAACTGTGCTAGGACGGAGACGATACCTCCCAGACATTCAATCTGCCAATGCAACTGTTCGGGCATTCGCAGAACGAAATGCTGTCAACGCTCCCATTCAAGGATCTGCGGCAGACGTCATCAAAGTGGCCATGGTAAACATTGATGCTGCGCTGAAGGCCAAAGGATTGAAATCCAAGATGATCATGCAAGTGCACGATGAATTGGTCTTCGATGTGCCTCGATCAGAATTGCTTGAATTGCAAGCCTTGATTGGTCCCGCCATGAATGAAGCAGTCACCTTAGACGTGCCTTTGGCTGTCGATATGTCTTCGGGCGAAGACTGGCTCGAAGCACATTGAATGGCGAATTCGTCCTGAACATTGGCCTGTGTGGAACTTTTTGAGTTCCCTTGCGTATACCACCCTGGTGCGAAGCAAATTGTGCTTCAATATCCAGAAATAAAATCATGCGCATCAACCAACGAATTCAAGCACTGCCCATCGCCTTTGGCTTGGGCTTATTTCTCATCACAGGATGTGGTGAAACCGCTGATGACCATGCCGGTCACGACCATGGCACGAGCCACGAAGAAGGAGAAATGGATAACGACGGAATGGCCGTCACGACACGCCAAAATACCTTGACAAAAATTTTCCATGCAGCACCATCGCCGATGGAAACTGCTTCGCTCATCAAACGCAGCGGTGCCCATTTTCACGCGGACGCTCTGAATTCAGCTGACGAGTACAATCGGTACACAACCAGTGACAAGCAGGCGATCAATCTAGGTATTTACGGTGCTGATCTTAGTTACGCGACCATTTTCGAAGAAAACAGCACAAGCCTAGATTACCTCTCATCCATCAAATCCCTCAGTCAAGCATTGGGCGTGAGTGATGTGTTGAGCCAAGACGTTATGAACGAAGTAGAAGAAAACCGAAACGATCGAGATATACTCATCGACATTGTTTCCGAAACCTTCTATGACCTGAACGAGCGACTCAAATTTAACGGTCAAGAAGACTTGGCTGGTTTGGTTGTTGCCTCTGGATGGGTCGAAGGCATGTACCTTGCTACACGACACCTCGAAGCAGCGCCCGAAGAATTGAAGCAGCGCATCGCTGAACAAAAACTTGTGTTAAACGACGTGATGGGCTTGTGCAACAGCTACGAGCAGACACCCGCGTTATCCGACCTATTGGCTTCCATGGGCTCCATTGAAGCCGCATACAGCGGAGTCACATCCACCACGAGTGAAAGCACTACAAACAGAGAAGAATCCGGTTCATTTACAATCGGCGGAGGACCAACCTTTGCTGCTGACGATGCAACCATTTTAGCCATTGCAAGCGCTGTCGAATCCGTTCGAACCGCGTGCATCCAATAAAGTCAAGAAGTACGATGAAGCATACAATAATCCTCCTTTTGACCCTTGGGCTCTTTGCGACAACAGCAGACGCCCAGTGCCGGTCATTTACCAAAAAGAATTGCCTCACCGAATTGGAAGGTTACATTCAAAATGACAATTACAACAGCGCCATTCTAATCCCAGGTGATGAAGCGCAGTTGATGTTGACATTCCTCGCCGGACAAGAATACCGATTGCTCGTTTGCAGCCACCCGGTGTTGGGCGATGTTACCTACGAAATATTCGATGCGAAAGGCAAGCGCCTCTTTGATAGCAGAAAAAACGAGCCGGACGTTTCTTACGTTGATTTCAACATGGAAACGACGCAACAACTGCAAGTTCAAGTGCACGTTCCTGAGACCCGTTCTGCAATCATGCACGAAGGATGTGTAACTGTGTTGGTAGGATCCAAAAGCTGATTGCTCAGTCTTCTGTTTCCCATTGAAAACGGCCGCTGATTAGCGGCCGTTTTTCGTTTCCATAAAAGTTGAGTCAAATCTTCAGAATCACTGGATGACCAGCTGCTTCGAGAATCTGCGTCCATCGAGGATCACGGACACCAGGTAAGTCCCTGCAGACCATTGAGCTGTGGGCAAATCGATTTGATGACGCCCTGGACTTACAGCAAGCTGAAGGTCTGACCAGAGCTTGCGACCCGTCAAGTCCCTGAGTTCAACATTCATCTCGCTGTACTGCAGACGAGTCGAAAAAGACACCGTAGCCTGGTTGCGAGCCGGATTTGGATAAACTTCAAACTCAACCCCTTCGCCTAGCTCCATGTCCAATAGGTCACTGGTCGTGTAAGCTGTGATATTGATGTCGTCCAAAAAGATGTTGTTGCCGAGACGGCTTTCAAATTCGAACATCAAGCGGAAATTCTCCGTGTAAAATTGCGCATATGGGATATTCAAAACGTAGCTGTTCCATTCATCTTGTCCGTTGGGAGTGAATAGAAATGGGTGCGGTGGTGCTGAAGGCAAATCGGTAAGGCCCCTGTGCATGCGACGCAAGCTCCAAGTCGTGCCGCAATCGGGAGAAGCGTAAACCTTCAATCTGTCATCCGTGGCATCTTCATCCTCATCATTGCCTTTGTAGCTGTATGCCCACTTATATGTGACTTGGATCAACTCCGCCTCGGACATGTCAATGGATTTGGAAACCAACTGATCGCGGTTAAACTCGCTGTCGTTCGACCAATTCAGGATACGCAAACTTTGATCTCCCGTATACCCCGCAGCTGAACTGATTTCCCAACCGTCGCCGTCATTCGATACATCCACCATGAACCAATTTTCATCCAGTTCCTCCGCCTCAAAATTCTCCGTAAACGGCAGCGTCATACCATTGGAGTTCAAGACTTGAATGTAACTTATCTCTGTCGTTGTCACCTCATTGGTACCATTCGAAACGGTCAGGGTTACATCATACAATCCAGGCAGGTCGAAAGCGTGAACCGGATTCTCATCTGATGCCGCATTGCCATCCCCAAATGACCATTCCCAATTGGTCACTCCGTGATAGCTGTTGTCGAAAAATTGAATGGTGTCACCTACACAAATGGTTTGACGTGTTGAACCAAATCTAGCCTCACACAAGATCGGCTCCAAGTTCACACCCGTGTCCTCCAGGTTTTGGGGAGTCCAAAGTTGATTGCGTTGCGCGGTGCTGCTGTTCATCGCTGCTCGCATTCGCGTTCGCTGTCCGTCGGAAAACATCCTACCGCAATACGAATACTCCATGTAATTCTGAACGTTATCCAAAGAACCGCATGTGGAGCCGTTCACATTGCAAGAGGTCCAACCACTGGTTGTTGGGGTATCTGCAACTTGGTCGTCCGTATCGCAATTATCTGGATCACCAGGGCTGTTGCTATTGCCCCACAAGTGACGCAAATTCATCCAGTGCCCGGCTTCGTGGGTGAGGGTGCGCGAACGGTAATTGTTGCTTGTCCCTATGTTGCCTGTGTAATCATGAGCGACAACGATGCCGTCGCTTCCAGCACCCTGAGCCCCATTCACTGAGCCTGGATAAAGGCTGTAACCAGCTGCGCCACTCGCATTCTCAACGACCCAAATATTCAGATAACTGTTCCGAGGCCATTGAATCAGATCTTTGATTTCTCCTCCTCCATCGTAAGTAAGGGGAGAGACTAAGCGGTTAATTCCGGTATGGCAATTGCCCTGTGGGTCAATTTGCGCCAGACGAAACTCAATTTCTGTGTCTGCGGCAATGTCCTCAAATTCTTCGATGATGTCATCCGAGTCGTCGTTCAAAAGTCGGTAATCCCGATTCATCACTTCAATTCCACTAAAAAGCTGCTCATCGCTCACGTTTTCAGGTCCATTGTAGTGGATGACGTGGAATACAACCGGAATCACAATCAACTCATCACGGTTGCTATCTTCAAAGTTTTGAGTCTCCCATTCCAGTCGGGCATCTGCCTGTTCCGCAATGGCTCGTTGCTCCGGGTGTGCATTCAAAAAAGCCTGCTCCATCTTCCATTGTCCACAATAACGAATGGACCCTTCATTTTGAGCATATGCCCTTGAAGACTGGAAGAACATCAAAAGACATGACAGGGCTATTGCGCACACCAGGTGCTGCTTTGAGAGAGAATTCAACATTTTTCAATTTCTTGGAATTTCAAGGTACACGATTTTTTCCAACCGCGCAGTCGTTCGGGCCTTGTACTGTAATTTTATGGCATGAACCGTCATCGCGCTTTCCACACCACTTCATTCTTTCTCTTATCCATCCTTTTGGCCAGCTGCGGGAACATGGCTCCTGCCGGGTCAAAAAATCATGGACAGGTGACCGAAATTTCCATTCTGCAATTGGACTCGCTTCAACTGGCCCATCCCGATGCGATTCTACTCGACGTTAGATCAGATGAAGAATGGGCCGCAGGACATCTCAGCGGCGCTAGCTACGTTTCATTCGATTGGGATCATCGCAAGGATCCGCTCAGTGGAATCCCGTGGGAACGACCTGTATTTGTCTATTGTGAAGCCGGAGGCAGAAGCGGAGTTGTCACAGAAGAGCTGCGCCTCATTGGTCACCCGCACATCATTGACTTGATCGGAGGCATCGAGCAATGGGTGGAGAGCAAGAAGCCCTTGGCGTTTGACGAGCCCGTGCCCTTGGCACAGCGGGCGGATTAGCCCTCCTCTTCAAGCGAGAGTGCAGGCTCCAGTCGGAATCCAACATCCAACATACCCGGCAGCGGATCTACGCGCATGCCGTGCGCTATCTTGATGGTGTAGTCCCCGCGCAATGGGAAACCGGTCTGTTGACGAAATCCAATGCGGTGTTCAATGAGATTTCCAAAACCAGAACCGAACCAACGACCTCGTTCATCAGCCAATTCACATGAAATGGTATCCTTTCGGGTGAGTCCGTTTGGAAACGTGTAATCCACGAACAGATACAAATTGGTGAAGGGATATTCCTGATTGTGGCGCAGGTCAATGAAAAAGTCGTGTCGTTTCAGTGTGTCGCTCACTTGCCAATCAAATTTTGCAACATCATCCGATGCCCATCCCACAGCAGGGTCCAAGGGCTTCGACCCTGCAAACAAAGTATCTGACCCACACGAAGTCAAACCAAGCAAAAGAACAACTCCACTCACAGTCATGAAAAATCGCACCATCTGCTTGCCTCTTGCCTCTGAGATTTTCATCTACTTCGAAGCATCGGAATTTGGCGCTTTCGGTCCTCGACGCTTGTTTGGTCTACGTTTGTTGCGATTCGGCTTTTCACCACCCTCCTTTGCCTCGCCTTTTGGCCCTTTTGGCCTATCACCAGATTGCGGCTTCGCCTCCGATGCGGGTCGCTTCTTGCCCTGATTTCGTCGACCAGATCGCTTGTTGCGATTGCGTTTACGCTCTTCATCGAATCGCGTCACACTGTCCTGGCCAACTACATTGGAATACACCTCATCCACTTCATCCGGCTCCTCCGTTTGCATGAAGTCCTTCAAATTCACAGGGTACTCCCCACGCTCATTCATTGCCATCAGTTCCTTCATGTCCTCGAGGCTCACGGCAACGGGCCCATTGCCAGCACCATCGGGAGCATTGAGGTAAACCAAGCGTTTAAAAATGTCCATCTTGAACACAAATGCCCGGCCTTCTTTTAGTTTGATCTTTGTGTTTGGTGAGGGAAATTCGCTCACAGCTTCCACGTATTGATCCAACTCAAAATTCAAGCAACACTTCAGCTTGCCACATTGACCCGCCAGCTTTTGGGGGTTGAGCGACATTTGCTGGTAACGCGCAGCAGAAGTACTCACGCTTCGGAAATCTTTTAGCCAACTCGAGCAACAAAGCTCTCGACCACAAACGCCAATTCCTCCCACACGGGCCGCTTCCTGACGAGCCCCGATTTGCCTCATCTCGACGCGAATGCCAAATGCTGCTGCCAAATCACGAACCAAAAGTCTAAAATCTACACGCACTTCCGCGGTATAATAGAACGTAGCTTTTTTGTTGTCTCCTTGGAATTCGACATCGGCCAACTTCATCTGCAAGCCGAGGCTTTTGATGATTTTGCGGGATTCCGAGATGGTCTCAACCTCACGCATACTCGCTTGCTGCCAGGTGTCAATGTCCTCTTGTGCCGCTTTTCGAGTGACTTTTCGGATTTCGTGGTCATCCTTCACGCGTTTGGCACTCATCTGTGCCTTGACCAACTCACCCCGCAAGCTGACAACTCCGACATCGTAGCCGTGATCAGCATCCAATACGACCACATCTCCTACTTGAATTTCAAGTTGAGAAGATCCACGATAAAATCCTTTTCGATTGGCTTTGAATCGCACTTCGACGACGTCAAAAGCGGTTTGTCCAGTGGGCAATGCCACTCCCTCTAGCCAGTCAAATACGGTCAAAGGTCCGCACCCACCGACGCCACAATTTCCATTGCTCTGGCATCCTCTGGGTGTGCCATCCGCTCCATTTCTGCAATTGCTACAACTCATGCCCCCTAAGATACATCCCTTCAGGCTGGCTTCCGAAGCAAAAGACTCACTCGTGCACTTAAATCGAGAAAGACCAACTTTCCATTGACGTTTCCAGCTATGTCACGGTGCGCATTTTCAAGGAGTTGCTGAATTTCAAGGGCGTTTCCATGATGAATAAAAGGAGCGAATTTTTCTGCAAACGCGCGTTCAGATTTCGTCAATCTCACCAAGCTTTGTGCGCCGTAATTGCCCACGATGCACTGTCGAACCATGTGCAAAGCGTACAACAAAAAACGCTTCATGGATTCCCGCCCCGGTTTGGCGAAATCATCGGCCAAAGCCACAATTTTCGGCGTTTCTTGGACGTAGCAAGACCTCATCCACTGGATAAACAGGTCGCGATCAACTTCCGACCCACCAGAGTGCTGCATGCGCATGGCTGCAGCCACATTGCCTTCCGTGACATGTGCCCATTGTCGAGCTTGCTCTAAATCCACGCCATAACGCCTGTTCATTCCAACTGCAGCATCCTCGTCAGAGAGTCGTGGCACTTGGATCATTTGCACGCGTGAACGAATGGTGGCAAGCAATTGATTGGCTTGTTCACTGACAAACAACATCACCGTATTGTCAGTAGGTTCCTCAATCAATTTCAGCATTTTGTTGGCCGTGTCCACCCGCATCGTCTCAGGCAACCATAAAATCAAAACCTTCCAACCCCCTTGGAATGACTTCAATCCCAATTTTCGGTTCAACTCCAAGGCCTCCTGAACGCTGATAAACAATTGCTTTTTATCTGCTCCGATTGCCCCCAACCATTCCTCTAGCCCAAAATAAGGATCTGCCAGCATCCGCTCCCTCCAAGCATTTTGAAAAGGTTGGCTCATTGATTGTTCCGAACTGTCTTTTTTAAAAAACGGGAAAGACCAATGCAAATCAGGATGTTGCAGGGTGTTGTATTGCTTGCACGAAACGCAAGAACCACACGCATCTTCTTCGGAAGGTGCTTGGCAGTGAAGGTAGCGGGCGTATGCCAGTGCCAAAGACAACGCACCTGAACCCTCGGGGCCATTGAACAGCTGCGCATGCGCCACCCGTCCGCTTTGGACCCCAGCGCGGAGCTTTGACCCAATTCCCTCGTGTCCGATGATTGCTTCAAATCGCATGTGACGAAGTTAACTTGAAATGCATCGAGCCTAAAACGCAGCGTGCAAAGAAGTGTAGAGTCCACGACCCGGCGCACTGATGCCACTGGCAAACACGCGGTAGTGCATGTCCAGGGCATTGCGCACACCGAGGCGCCATTCCAGTTTCGGATGCAACTGTGCACTGAATTCACCATTCAAAGTCCACCAAGCAGGAGCGCCCTCCGGCAGCATCAAGTCCAGGTTGTCTGTCGCATACGGACCGAATCGGTCCGCCGCTTTGAAACCACTGAACAATACATAACACTCAAATGTCCACCAACGGCCCGTATAATGTGTTGCAATTCGACCAAACAGGGGCGGAATGTGCGACATCGGAAGCTTGGCTTTGATCCCGGTTGAGGCATCAGGAATGAATTGAGAACCCGCCGTCCAATTCACGGCTCCTTGCACATTCCAAGAATGAGTGAGCTTGGCTTGGACCTCTGCTCGAACCCCCCCAATGTGAGCATGGCTTGCATTGACGTTGGTCTGGACGCGTGCTGAATCTCCGTCAATAAAAAATAATTCTGAACCATCCAACGTGACATTTTGGGGAACAATTGCATCATTCAGTCTTGACGCAAATGCACTCGCTGTGACAATCAACTGCTGCTTGGAGTCAAAGTCCCATTGGAGCGATTGTTCCAAACTGTACAAGTATTCTGGCAACAAGGAGTCATTTGGCACCAATACAAATCCTCCTTTCTCACGCACCTTGCCCATGTCATCGATATTGGGGTGACGAAATCCCGTTGAAAAGGAAGTATTTGTTGCCCACACGCGATTTGCACTTGTCCACCGATCAGAAATGCCACCTGTTAGCGCTCCGTTTGACATTTCAACATTTTCAAAAGGCAGAGCAAACGAAGCCGTGGGTTCAAATGCAGCGTCGAGGCGCGAGCGGCTCCAACGAAGTCCCCCAGCAATTTGATGCTGATCGACATTCCAAACACCCGTGGCAAAAGCGGCACCCGTGCCCATACTGCTCCCTCCATTGGGGTAGCGCGTGTCCATCGGTTGCTTTTCGTTGGCGGCATTCGCTGAAAGCGAATCATGGGGGTGTGCTAGGATTTGAAACGCTTCAGATTGAACCGAATCAAAAGACCCGCTCACGCCTGCCGTTAGCTTTAGTCCATTGTACCATGATTTCTGAAACGTTGAAAAACCGTTCAAAACAGCAACTTCCTCCACCTGACTTTCGCGCCATTCCGATCCAAAGCGACGCTTGACACGTGATTCTTCGATGTTTTGGTACGCCAGCAATGATTGCCATTGAATGTTCCATCTAGCCAGCGTCCGAGTGTATCGAGCAGAAGCCATGGTTCTTCTTTGTGGTCCGTAATTCCATTCTGCCCACTTCAAATGATCCCCCGAATAATCAGCCGAAACATCAAACCGTGGGATGTCACTGCTCAAGCTCTTTTGAAAATTCAAATCCAGCATTGCACCGGGAACGCGAATCCTGAATTTTTGCAGAAAGTCCCACTGGCCATATCCTGATCCTTTTTGAATGTTCGGATCGTCATTGACAAGCATGACGTCAACGGAGTCCAAACGGCTCGCAAAGACGGTATCAAGACCCCAAGTGGTATTGCCGTGACGGCGCCATTTGCCCATGCGCAAGTCTCCATACTCTGAACGTGTCACAGAAGTGATGCTTCCCCATCGCGCCCTCGAAACTTCAACATCGGCATGCCATGATTGGCTTTGATTGGGTGATCGATAAGCAGCAGAAGCATTGACTTGAAGGTCATTCTGCCCCAATTTCGGAGTTCGCGTGTGGAAGTGGATCACCCCTCCTAGGGCGTCACTGCCGAATAAAATACTGTGCGGACCAAGCAATACATCTGTGCGCTCCAAAATGTATGGATCTACCGTAATGGCATTCTGAAGATGGCCGCTGCGGTAAATCGCATTGTTCATGCGCACTCCGTCGACCACCAACAATATGCGGTTCGCTTCAAAGCCTCGAATGATGGGCGAACCTCCTCCCTGTTGGCTTTGTTGCACCAATACAGATCCTGTCGACCACAGGAGCTCGGCAGCAGTTTGCGGCACCTCCAATCGAACCACTTGGCTTTTGATGTTTGGAATGGCCATCACTTGTGTTGAAAGGGAAGCGCTATTGGCGTCAACCAAGCCCTGACTTACAACTTGGGCAGTTCCGAGGCTGACGAGGTCTTCTACCATTCGAACCAAGGCCGGAAGAGGCTGACCCGGGAGAATTAGTTTATCCAAAAAGCCAACGCTTCGAAAAAGCAGCGTATCAGACGCCATCGTTCGCTGAATGTTGCCATTTCCGTTGGCATCCGTCATCGCCTGCTGCCCTGTGTTTTTGTTCAAGACAACCGCGAAAGGTACCGGAGTAAACCCGTCGGAAGCAACCGCCTTCAACTCTTTGGTCTCAGCAATGCTCGAGCGATTCGTCTTGGATGCAATCGTAGACTCCAAATTGCGCTTCTCCGGTTGATCTTCGGGCACTTGATCCTGCGCGAGCATCGGCAAACTTGCCGTGAAGCATAGCACCAATACCAGACGAGTCAATGCTCTTTTTCCGTTTCGGATTTGGTGCTGATTTCTCCACTTCATGTGCCTGCTTTCGTCAAAAATCGAGCCAAATACGCTGTTATCTTTCATTGTCAAAAACCGCTTCCAACACCGCGTAGCTTTTTATTTCACGCACCACTCCCAATTGATGTTGAAGATAGCGGACCTGGCCCAGAATCAAGCGCTTGCGGTCCGCGACTGACCACATTTTCGGAATCGCTGCTTCAGGTTCCAAAAACGCCATGAAACCGTCAGCGATGTTGCGTTCTAAAGATTCCTTTTCCAAGCCCATTTCAAATTTCCAATCGCCCGACTGCAAGTCCAACGATTTCAAATTCAATGAAGCAGGTGCTACCGGAGCAATGCCGAGCAATTGAATCAATTGGCCCAGAAAAGCTGCGTGAATCCAACCAAGAGCCGAGGACGATTCAATCTCAAGGATGGTCGTGGCCATTAAATCATGAATCTCCGGGTGGGGTGTTTCCTCAGGCATGGTCTTTTCGATGACCTCACAAATGAAAAAAACCACTGCGCTGCGTCTTGGATCGCGGATGACAGCGTCCAAAACAACCGTCCTTCTCACTTCTCGAAATCTGATCAATCCTTCTGAGCCCTTTCTATTCATCCCGCTCAGTTCAAGCACAGCTCCCGGGTGCCACATGGCAATGCGTCGATTCTTTCCTCGTCCTTCATTGACCCAGAGAGCGATCACGCCATAAGAGCGACTCATAACACGAACCACGCGTTTGCCATCGCTGTATGGCCGGCTCGTAAGCACGACTGCAGAGTCCGTTTCGTTTTGGATGGAGGGCAACTGGAATGAATGATGGGCTCAGCCCTTGTTTCGTTCCGTAAAATTACTCCTCAACCGTGGACAATTCGAACCAATATCCTCCAACAAATCTTGCCTTGCGTCAGTTACCTTAGCAGCGCAATCTGAACCATGGAACAAAACGCCTCCCCTAACGCCCAATCTGAAAAACTGAACGTTGACTGGTTCAACTACCGCAGACGCGTATCGAGGCAAATCAATGTGGGTGCACTGACTTTGGGAGGCAGCGCCCCCATCCGCATTCAATCGATGACCACGGCCGATACGCTTGACGTCGATAAGACCGTGGATGAAAGCATTCGAATGGTGGATGCAGGCAGCGAATTGGTGAGAATTACGGCTCCTTCTAAGAAAGAAGCAGAAGCATTGGGCAGCATTGCAATGGCATTGCAAGCCGCCAACAAACACGTGCCTCTGGTTGCTGACATTCACTTCACGCCGAATGCAGCAGAAGTTGCTGCCGACCATGTGGAAAAAATTCGGGTCAATCCCGGGAATTACGCAGACAAAAAAAAATTCGAAGAAATCGACTACACGGATGAATCGTATGCTGCGGAACTCGAGAGAATCGAAACGCGATTCACACCGCTCGTGCTGAAATGCAAACGACTTGGGCGTGCGATGCGCATTGGCACCAACCATGGCTCGTTATCCGATCGCATTCTAAGCCGATATGGTGACACCCCCATGGGGATGGTCGAAAGTGCCCTGGAGTTTCTGCGCATTTGCCGCAAACACGATTACCATGAAATCGTGATTAGCATGAAAGCGTCGAATCCGCAAGTCATGGTGCAAGCCTACAGGCTACTTGTCGCCCGAATGGATTCTGAAGGCATGGACTATCCGCTCCATCTGGGAGTCACCGAAGCCGGTGATGGAGAGGACGGTCGGATCAAAAGTGCCGTCGGCATTGGTGCATTGCTCGAGGACGGTTTGGGCGATACCATTCGCGTGTCCTTGACAGAAGCGCCAGAGGCGGAACTACCCGTCGCACGCAAACTAGTGGATCGATATGTCAGCAGAGGCGAAGCATCCGAGCAGGAAACCATTCCCCTGAGCTTTGACCCTTTCAACTATGCACGTCGCACCACCCAAGAAACGCTCAATATTGGTGGAAAGAATGTCCCCGTTGTAATTCACGACTTGAGTGAGGGTGATGTCACGCCGGCTCGCCTCTTTGGTTGTGGTTATCGCTATTCCGTTCCGCTCGACAAATGGAACCTCGACGACTTCGCCTGTGACTATATCTACGCTGGAGCAAGCGAGATTGACTTTGACCTGCCGGGCACGCTTGGCGTAATCCAAGACGCATCTCATTGGAAAGGCGCGACGCGACATTATCCTCTTTGGACTGTTTCCGATTGGAACGCGGAAGCCACTTCGGATGTGCATTTCATTCAAGTGCAGCGTGAAAACTTGACAGAATCTTTTGTTTCAAGCATTCAGGGACGAAGAGACATCGTGCTTGCGCTGTCACCTTCAAGTGAACATGCGATGGCCGACTTGCGCAGCTGTTGCATGCAATTGGATCTTTTGGGATGCAATTTGCCTGTGATTTTGACACGAAGACTCGAAGGCCTTGACGATGAATCGTTTCAGCTATTTGCTTCTGTTGATTTGGGTGCGCCATTGTTGGATGGATATGGAGACGGTATCTGGATGACAGGCAACCACTCCGCTCTTCAACTGCGCAATTCAACCGCCTTCGGGATTCTTCAAGCTACACGGACACGCATATCCAAAACCGAATACATCAGCTGTCCAAGCTGCGGACGCACGCTCTTTGACCTCCAAGAGACAACCGCCAAAATTCGCTCCGTAACCTCGCACCTGAAAGGTGTGAAAATCGGCATCATGGGTTGCATCGTCAATGGACCCGGAGAAATGGCAGACGCCGATTATGGTTATGTTGGAACTGGACCCGGAAAAATCACTTTATACAAAGAGAAAGAAGTGGTCGAAAGAAACGTTCCAGAGGACCGCGCCGTAGATGCACTTGTAGACCTAATTAGATCGCACGGGGATTGGGTGGAGCCGGTAAGTAACTGAAAATGCTGGTCGAATACGATTCAAAAAGCTCAATTCATTTCTGAATCTTCCGCTTTCGACGGTTCTTCAAGCTCCCGAAAAAAGGTGCGCTGGCCAAGCAAAATTGCAATGACACCGCAGGATATCGCAGCATCTGCTAAATTCCAGATTGGAGGGAAAACCTCTCGTCCTGCGAGTGAATCAATGGGAAACGAGACGGGCCAACGAACAACAAAATGAAACATATCGACCACGTTGCCCATCAAGAAAGGCGCATAACCTTCTGACGATTCTGCCCAATCTGCCATCATCCCCCACGAGCTCCGGGTAAACAGCTGACCGTAAACGGCACTGTCAATGATGTTTCCTATGGCACCTGCCCACACAAATGAAACACAAGTCAAAAGCCCTTTGTGCACCTCTGAACGAATCAGTTTGTTTAAATAGAATCCAATGCCAACGGCCGCAAAAAGGCGAAAAGTGGTGAGGACCAACTTGCCCGTCACTCCAGGCAGTGCCCAACCAAAAGCCATGCCCTCGTTTTCAATGAACTGCAGTTCCAAAAGGCCTGGAATAAAGGACGCTCGCTGCCCAACTGCAAAATTGAGTTTAATCCAGATTTTAATGGCCTGATCACAGACCAAAAGAGGCAGAACAACGAGGGAAATCCAGCCTGTAAAGGTTCTGGGAGTGCTCAATTGACTGGTGTTTAGCCGTTTTTACTGCTTGTTCTTCGCCTCAATAGACATGGTCGCGTGCGGCACCAATCGGAGACGTTCCTTCGGGATTAACTTGCCGGTAACACGGCAAATTCCGTACGTTTTATTCTTGATGCGAAGCGACGCATTTTCAAGGTTTCGAATAAACTTCTCCTGGCGCGCAGCTAACTGCGCCGTTTCCTCGCGACTCATCGTTTCCGAACCATCTTCCATCATTTTGAAAGTTGGAGAAGTGTCGTCCGTGGTGTTGTCGTCTTGGTGTGAAAGAGCACGCTGCAATTCGTCATAATTCTCACGTGCTGTTTTCAGCTTTTCGTCAATCAAACCCTGAAATTCCTTCAAGTCTGAGTCGGTGTATCGTGTTTCAGCCATTGCTCAATGTTCAATTCAATTTATCCACTCCAATGTACAAGGTGATTCCCTCACCTAAATCAACTTCGGTAGCACCATTCGGTTTCTGCCACCTCACCTCATCTGCTAGAGTTTCGACCCGAATATAATCCAAATTCCTTTCGATTGCGGCACGAACTTCATCGGTGGCATCAAGTGTCAACTGAATCCTGTCCGTAACCTCCAATCCACCATCCTTGCGGACATTCTGCACCCGATTGATCAACTCCCTTGCCATCCCCTCTGAACGCAACGCTTCATCCAGTGTAATGTCCAAGGCCACGGTGACACCTGAAGCGCTGGAAACCAACCATCCCGGAATGTCATCCGTCATAATTTCTACATCCGACGTGGAAATCACAGCCGGGCCCTGACCATCCTCAGGAGTCACCTCAATTTGGCCGATTCGTTCCAGCGTGGCAATGCCATCTGCATCCAACGCGTTGACCGCAGCTGCAATGGATTTCATGCGCTTGCCAAAGCGCGGTCCCAAAGCCTTAAAATCTGGCTTGACGCGCTTCACAATCGAAACCTCAGAATCCGACTCATCCTTCAATAGCTCCACTTGCTTGACGTTTATCTCGCCGCAAATCAATTGTTCTACTGCTCGAATCCGGCTTTCAACCGTTTCGTCTAAAACCGGAACGAGGATTCGGCGAAGCGGCTGTCGCACACGAATCTTTTCGCGCTTGCGCAACGAGAGAGCCTGCGAACTAATCTGCTGCGCAAGTTTCATTCGCTCCTCCAATTCCTTGTCGATGCACTCAGCATCCACTTGAGGGAATTCCATGAGGTGGACAGAGTCGGCGTCCGGATTGATGTCTTGATGCAACCGATCACAATAGAAAGGTGCTATCGGAGAAGCAATGATGGCCAATGATTTTAGGCACTGGTGCAACGTCTGATAGGCGCTCAATTTGTCCTCGCTCATCTCTCCCTTCCAGAAGCGCCTGCGAGACAATCGAACGTGCCAATTGGACAGCTCGTCAATCGTAAATTCTTGGATAGCACGTGCTGCTTTTGTCGGCTCTAATTCGCCGTATGCGGCATCCACCTCCTGGATCAAAGAATGCAAACGAGAAAGAATCCAACGATCAATTTCCGGACGGTCTTGAACGGCAATGATTGATTCGCTGCCAGTATACCCATCAATGTTGGCGTAAAGCGCAAGAAAATTATAGGTGTTGTGAAGCGTCCCGAAAAACTTGCGCTGCACTTCTATGATGCCGTCCGAGTCAAACTTCAGGTTATCCCATGGCTGGGCGTTGCTGATCATGTACCAGCGGGTGGCATCAGGTCCGAAGGCATCCAGTGTTTCGAATGGATCCACCGCATTCCCCAATCGTTTGGACATTTTCAGTCCTTGCTTATCCAAAACAAGTCCGTTGCTCACGACATTTTTAAAGGCCACCGAATCAAAAACCATGGTTCCAATTGCGTGCATCGTGTAGAACCATCCGCGGGTTTGATCGACTCCCTCTGCAATGAAATCTGCAGGAAAGGATTTCGCTTCGTCGATGCGGTCTTTGTTTTCAAAAGGATAATGCCATTGTGCGTATGGCATCGAACCGCTGTCGAACCAAACATCAATTAAATCCGCCTCACGGTGCATGGGCGTGCCTGACTTTGAGACCAGCACGATTCCATCCACAGAATGCTTGTGAAGGTCAAAGGCTTCGTAATTTTCCTTTGACATGTCTCCCGGTGCAAATTCCCCCAAAGGATTGGAAGTCATTATGCCCGCTTTGACAGATGCCTCACACGCTTGTTTCAATTCTTCTACAGAGCCGATGCAAATGCGTTCTGCCCCATCTTCAGTTGACCAAATAGGAATCGGAATGCCCCAAAAACGAGAGCGGCTGAGGTTCCAATCGTTTAAGTTTTCCAGCCACTTTCCAAATCTCCCACTGCCTGTGCTCGCAGGCTTCCACCGAATGGTATCATTCAACTCCTGCATGCGTTCCTTAGCGGCCGTCGAACGAACGAACCAACTGTCCAAGGGATAATACAATACAGGTTTGTCCGTTCTCCAGCAATGCGGGTAATTGTGCTCGTATTTCTCCACTAAGAATGCCTGTCCTTTTTCCTTCAACAAAATGGCAATCTCAACATCCACCGATCGCTCTGGAACATCCGCCTCGTCGTAGTACTCTTGCTTGACAAACTGCCCTGCAAATGGTCCGACACCCGTTCGAAAGCGACCTTGCATATCCACAAGTGGAACTCCGTGACCTGATCCATCGTCCACAAGTAGTGGAGGTACGCCCGCGGCAGATGCAACCCGAGCATCATCCGCGCCAAAAGTCGGCGCGGTATGAACAATACCCGTTCCATCCTCCGTTGTGACAAAATCTCCTGGGATCACACGAAACGCCTGTTCCACATTTTCCATGGGTTCTGCCCAATCCAGCAACTGCTCATAGCGTGCACCGCACAAATCGGTGCCTTTCATCTGCGCAATGACCTCGTGCTCAGGTGATTTTTTTCCACCGAAATGTTTCCCCACCAAATCAGCCGCTAAAACGACCAACCCTTCTTCGTGGGTGTAACGATTCTTGGTCAAAACCAGTGCATAATCAATGTTGGGGCCGACCGTCAATGCTGTATTGGACGGGAGTGTCCAAGGGGTCGTCGTCCAAGCCAGGAAATCCACGGGCAAATGCGAGAGTTCGGCAGCTTTCTCAGAGCCGGCATGCTCCAAAATCCTTGCTGCACAGTCATGCAGTGATCGAAATTGCGCTACAATTGTGGTGTCCTTGACATCCCGGTACGCTCCTGGTTGATTCAGCTCATGCGAACTCAGTCCTGTTCCTGCCGCTGGACTATACGGTTGAATCGTATAGCCTTTGTACAGCAGATCCTTTTTATCCAATTGCTTCAAGAGCCACCACACACTTTCGATGTACTTGTTCTCGTAAGTGACATATGGCTCCTCCATGTCGACCCAATAGCCCATCTTATGAGTGAGGTCGTTCCAAATGTCTGTATAGCGCATCACCGCCTTCCGGCAAGCGTCATTGTACTCCTCAATGGTGAGCTTAACTCCGATGTCCTCCTTGGTGATTCCGAGTTCTTTCTCCACTCCAAGTTCAACCGGCAATCCGTGGGTATCCCAACCCGCTTTGCGCTCAACACGGTAACCTTTCAGGGTGTGAAAACGGCAGAAAATGTCTTTGATAGCACGAGCCATAACATGATGAATGCCCGGCTTTCCATTTGCTGATGGCGGACCCTCAAAGAAGACATAAGGCCTGTCTTCCGGTCGCGAGTCAATGCTCCGTTGAAAGGTGTTTTCACGCTCCCAACGTTTCAAGATCTCACTTGCTACATCGGGCAAGTTCAGGGAACCCCGTTCGGGGAAAGAAGATTGTACAGGAGAATCACTCATTCTGATGGCCGTTTCGTTGCGTGCATGCGCAGCCGCGAAGATAGCACCAACAAAAGGAGGATGCGAATACTAAAACGCTGATTTTTCTACACTTGACTGAGCTTAACCATGTTGGTCATGCCCGCCTCAGCGATGGGCATGCTCGCGAGGTGAATGACAAAATCGCCTTTTGCAACAACCCCCATTTTGGTCAATTCAAATTTGATGTCTGCAATGGTGTGGTCCGTGCTGACCATTTTGAGGTAAGGAAAGGCCGTCACACCCCAAACCAATGACATCTGTCCAAGCACTTTTTTGTTGGCTGTAAACATGTAGACATGTGCCTTGGGCCGCTGACTGGAGACTTGAATCGCCGTGTAGCCGCTGAAAGTCATCGTAACAATGGCCTTGGCATTGACGCGCTTTGCGAGTCGACAAGCATTGTAACACATGCTATCACTGATAAATCGATCATCTTCTGGACTCAGAGGAGGGCGTTCATGGTTGAACATCGCATCATGCCCTTCCATGGAATGAATGATATCTGTCATCGCCTGCACCGCTTCCACGGGAAACGCTCCCACAGAAGTCTCAGCACTCAACATGACGGCATCAGCACCATCCAAAACCGCATTGGCCACATCATTGACCTCTGCTCTTGTCGGCACAGAATGTTCAATCATGGACTCCATCATTTGTGTTGCAACAATAACCGGTCGGCCAAGCAACATGCACTTTTTAATGATGTCTTTTTGAACCAACGGCACCTCCTGCTTTGGAATCTCAACCCCTAAGTCGCCTCGGGCTACCATCACCGCATCAGTCAAATCCAAGATTGCGTCCAAATCTTCTAGCGCTTCTGGCTTCTCAATTTTTGCTACGATGCGCGCATGCTTTCCAGCTTCTTGTATTCGATCCCTCAGATCCGTTATGTCTTGCGCATTTCGAACAAATGAAAGCCCCACCCAATCAACGTCTTGTTCCAGGGCAAACGCCAAGTCAGCCTCATCCTTTTCTGTGATGCATGGAAGCGATATCGCTGTTGAAGGCAAGTTGATCCCTTTTCTAGGCTTCAACTTACCACCATGAATGACTTCACATTTTACTTCATGCTTGCCATCCGTTTGAAGCACTCTAAGCTCAAGCTTACCATCGTCCATGAGCACAGGCTCGCCTGCTGTTACATCACGTGCGAATTGTTTATAGCTGGTATAAACCACCCCGTCTTTTCCTGATTCCTGTCCTGTCCGAATGATCAACTCTTCTCCGTTGATCAACTCCATTTCTCCTCCTTCAATGTCCCCAACCCGTAATTTTGGACCTTGTAAATCTGCTAATAAGGCAGTGTGTGTGCCCAATTCCTCGTCTACCTTTCGAATGTTGGCAATGGTCTGACCGTGCACAGCATATTCCCCGTGAGAAAAATTCAGGCGCGCTACATTCATTCCAGCATGAATCAAAGCCTTGAGCTTTTCCTCTGATGAGGACGCTGGCCCCATGGTTGCAACTATTTTCGTTCGTTTCATTTCTTTCTCTTCTGTCTTTTCTCAATCCTCGAGTGGGATCAAATCAATCAAGGCCAAATGTTCTATTGCCCCGGAATGCAGTGGGTCAAGGGATTGAGCATAATTAACGCCCTTCACCTTCCGCAAAGAAGGAATCAGCACCTCAGCTTGCTCACAGCCTTCACCCATGTGAAGGAGATAATCCAATGCTGATGCTCCCTGAAATCGAGCTATTATGCCTTCAGGCAGCTTATTCTCGACAACATGGAAAGCACCTTGGCCTGTGTCATCGGTTTCATTGGACCGGTAAACAGTGTGGCTTGAATTGCCTTTTTTCTGAGCAATGTCAAGCATGTGACTGAACGCCAAGTTCCAGCCCATGGCGCGATTGAGCTCCCAACACAACCGCTGCGGTGGAAGGTGACTGCTCAAACCGATTAATTCAAAATCGCATGAGTCTGCAAAATCGTCGTCAAGCCACTGCATTCGGCAAATATACCCTGAGCATTTCGTTTCACCGGTATCAATGCGCCATTAACATGCACAATTACAACGGAATGTTTCGACTCGCCGCTTCCGCTGCTGCTTGCTCCGCTCCTTTCTTTGACGAACCAACGCCCTTTCCCATCGATTGCCCTCCAATCAATAGCTCCATCTCATAGGAATTTCTCCCCTCCACCATGGATTCACCGAGCAAAGAGTACTCGACTGATTTGGCGGATTGCTGAGCCCATTCCTGCACTCTCGATTTAAAATCCGTGGCAAAAAATTCTCCGTTGCTCAATTGATGACGCTCGAACATACGAAGCACAGCCCGCTCCGTTTTGCGGTAGCCGTGATCGATGTAAATCGCGCCGATCAGCGCTTCTAGAGCATTTCCTATAACAGTTGCAGGGATCTTTGACCGACCCATTTTTACGCGAATAAACGCGCCTAATCCCATGGACTCCCCTATTTGATTCAACGCTTTGCGACTCACCAAGCGCGCTTTGCGTTGCGTCAGCGGACCCTCGTCATCTTGAGGGAATTCGTCGAACACACGTTTAGCAACTATCGCACCGAGGACAGCGTCTCCCAAAAATTCAAGCCTTTCATTGGCGATCTGATTGGGGCCCAAGTCTGCAGACAAAGAGGCATGCGTCATCGCTTCATCATACCAAGCCTTTTGTATGGGACGAACACCAAATTCCGCACGAACGAAGGATTCGAAAGCGCTGCGTTTTCGGCTCGGAAACTTGAAGTCACTTATTCGTCTGGAATTCAATAATCCCACAGCCTTCAGCGGTTATGCTTTGAATTCACGAAACAACACCGAAGCGTTGTGACCCCCAAACCCAAACGTGTTTGAAAGCGCTGCACGAACCGTGCGCTTTTTGGCTTTATTGAACGTAAAATCAAGTTTTTGGTCGAGTTGATCGTCCGCATGCTCGAAATTAATGGTCGGTGGAATGATGCCATTTTTGATCGCCAAAATGCACGCAATTCCTTCAATTGCACCAGCAGCGCCGAGCAAATGACCCGTCATCGACTTCGTCGAAGAGATGTTTAAATCGTAGGCATGATCCCCAAAGACACCTTGAATCGCTTTGGTTTCGGCGACATCACCCAGTGGAGTTGAAGTTCCATGCACATTCACATAATCTACTTCCGACGGATGCATGAATGCATCGTCAAGCGCAGACTTCATGACATTTAAAGCCCCCAAACCTTCGGGGTGTGGCGCCGTAATGTGATGCGCATCTGCACTCATTCCACCACCTACCATTTCGCAATAGATCTTGGCCCCTCTTGCCACAGCGTGATCATAATCTTCTAAAATGATGGCCCCTCCGCCTTCGCCGAGGACAAAACCATCACGTGTCGAATCGAACGGACGAGATGCAGTGGATGGATCATCATTTCGGGTGGACAATGCCTTCAAAGCGTTGAATCCTCCAATGCCTCCTTCCGTAACAGCAGCCTCTGAACCGCCCGTAACCATCACATCAGCCTTTCCCAAACGGATGTAATTGAAAGCATCAATCATCGCGTTTGTTCCACTTGCGCATGCTGAAACAGTACAAAAGTTTGGACCTCTGAAACCATGTCGCATGCTAATGTGACCTGCAGCGATGTCCGAAATCATCATAGGAATGAAGAATGGACTGAATCGAGGAATGCCACCATTCTTATGAAAGTTGAGCGCCTCGCTCATGAACGTTTGGAAACCTCCAATTCCAGAACCCCAGATAACGCCGACCCTGTCCGGGTTGACGACACCTTCTTCTTCCTCGAGGCCAGCATCTTTAATTGCTTCATCTGAGCAGACTACCGCATACTGGGCAAAGAGGTCCATTCTGCGTGACTCCTTTCGCTCCAAAAACTGCGCAACGTCAAAGTCCTTGACCTCGCAAGCAAATTTTGTCTTGAAGTTTTCGGCATCAAACTTTGTGATCGGGGCAGCCCCGCTCACTCCATTGACCAAACCTTCCCAGTAGGCGCGTACGTCGTTGCCCAGAGGCGTAATCGCCCCAAGACCCGTTACAACAACCCTTTTCAGCTCCATGGAGCTCGGGTTATTTCGCGTGCTCTGTGATGTAGTCGACCGCTTGGCCTACTGTGCTGATCTTTTCAGCTTGATCGTCCGGAATGGCAATATTGAATTCTTTTTCGAACTCCATAATGAGCTCTACCGTGTCCAAAGAATCAGCCCCCAAATCATTGGTGAAACTTGCTTCGATGTTAACTTCTCCGGCATCAACTCCCAACTTGTCGACGATGATCGCCGTTACTTTTTCTTGAATATCAGACATAGCTTATCTCTGTTTATCGGGGCGCAAAGTAACCAAAGGAAAAGGTAACCTCCGCGGTTTATTTTAATTTTTATGTCAAACGACTGCAATTACTTTGTTGTTGAATCAAAGTTCTCGCTAATACCAGCAAGTGATTTCCTAGCAATATCAGGCACCTCACAGTCCTTCGCTGGATAACCAATCGGCAGAAGCAAATAAGCCTTTTCGTGGGGTGGCCGGCCGAGAATATCGCACAAAAAGCTCATTGGAGATGGCGTATGGGTCAAAGCTGCGATGCCAGATTCGTGCAAAGCGGATAAAAGCATGCCACAGGCAATCCCAACAGATTCCTGCACATAGTAATTTTGCTTTTTTCCCTCTGATTCGTCTGGCTGCCACGCTTGTCGAAACACCGCTATCAATGCAGGGGCATCCTCCAAATGTGGTTTTAGGTGGTTTGTGTCAAACGGCTCCAAATCTTTCAACCAACGCTCTGACATTCGCCCATTATAATTGGCATATTCCTCTTTCTCTGCTGCTTCGCGAATTTGTTTTTTCACCTTGGCATCAGTGATGATGCAAAAGAACCAAGGCTGCTTGTGCGCTCCTGAAGGTGCAGTACCAGCGGCAAGAACACACCGTTCAACCACGTCCATTGGCAATGGATCTTTGGAGAAATGCCGCACTGTTCGTCGCGATTGATAGCGCTCAAGCATAGCCCGAGAAGCCGATTCCATCTCCTCAGGAGTCCGACGATCAAAATTCAAGGGGATTTTCGATGAATCTCGAGCTGACATGAATCAATCTTTGGTTTGATTTTGACGGATTTGACGCATCAAATCCGAGGCAAAGACAAAAGACTCAAGTTCTTCCACACCACCTCGGAGCAATTGGTGGCGATCTCCGTTCCACAAAATTGATCCTTCATGTACAAAATGGATGGTGTCGCTTGCCTCCATGACACTGTTCATGTCGTGCGAAATTACCACGGTCGTCATTTGATATTCATCGGTGATTTCTTTGATCAATTGGTCAATGACAATGGCCGTTTGTGGATCCAATCCTGAGTTGGGTTCATCGCAAAACAAGTATTTTGGGTTCATTGCAATTGCCCGCGCAATTCCCACGCGCTTCTGCATTCCACCGCTGCACTCCGATGGGAAGCGAGTTCCTGCATCAGCCAACTCAACACGCTCCAAGCAAGCTGCGGCGCGCAGTTCAATTTCTTTTTCACTTAGACCACTAAACATCCGAAGCGGAAAGCGCACATTGTCTTCAACCGACATGCTGTCAAACAATGCAGAACCCTGAAAAAGCATCCCAATTTCTTGGCGGATGGCTTTGCGGTCCTTGAGAGACATGCTCGTAAAATTGCGGCCATCGTATTCCACATGGCCGACATCAGGCTCAATCAAACCCACAGTGCATTTTGTCAGGACACTCTTGCCACTGCCACTTCGTCCGATGACAAAATTCACCTTGCCTCTCTCAAAGGAAGCAGAGACTTCTTTGAGGACATCATGGGTGCCAAAAGACTTGGAAATGTTATGCAATTCGATCATTCTCTGGCCTTTTAATTCAGCAACATTTGAGTGATGATTAGGTTGGAAACCATGATGATCACCACAGACCAGACCACTGCTCGTGTGCTGGACCGCCCCACTTCGATCGGTCCTCCTGACGCGTAGTATCCGTGGTAAGCAGAAACGCTCGTAAGGATAAAACCAAAGATGACCGTTTTGATTAGCGCATAGGAGACATCAAAAACACGGAAATCAACTTGCATGCCGTATTCAAAATCTGCGAGTGTGCTGACACCTGTTGCAACGGCTATCCAAGCACCTGCTCCCACCCCAAGTACCATGCTCAGGATGACAAGAAATGGCACAATCAAAACGCCTGCCAAAATCTTAGGGAGAATCAAGTGACTCGCGCTGTTTACACCCATTATTTCCAACGCATCTATTTCCTCCGTCACCCGCATACTTCCCAATTGCGAGGCAATGTTCGACCCCACTTTTCCAGCTAAAATCACTGGGATCAACGTAGGTGAAAACTCCAATATCATCGTTTGTCGCACTGTAAACCCGATGGTATAGGCCGGAATCCATCCTCCGATTTGATGAGCCGTCTGCAGGCAAATCACCGCTCCCATGAACAAACTGAGCAACGAAACGATTCCCACAGATTGGATGCCAATGGACTCCAATTCTTGGACAAAGAGCTCCCTAAACATCCGTCCCTTTTCAGGTTTGCGGAAGCTCTTCGCTAACAATTGCATGTAACGCCCAACATGAAACATCCACCGCATGCGGCTAAGTTAAACGCTGAGCGGCGTATTTTTGTGCTCAATGGAGACGCGAAACCACACACTTTTCATTGTTGGCATGCTTTGCATGGGGTTCTTCCTCAGCAGCTGCCAGCAGCAGCGAAGAACGCAAAAGTGTGATTGTCCGCAGTGGTCAAGTGTTTCAGCTCCCGCTTCATTGACCTTAACACAACCTTGACTTGAAGCAATCGAATACTTATGCGGTCATCATGGCCGGTGGAATTGGAAGCCGTTTTTGGCCGATGAGCCGTGAAACACAACCCAAACAATTTCTCGACATACTTGGCACTGGCAGGTCATTGATTCAAATGACTTACGACCGACTTTGCCGGATGGTGCCCAATGAAAATATCGTCGTTGTAACGCAAGAGCGGTACCGTGGCTTGGTGCATGAGCACTTGGGTCAACTGCCCCCTGAAAACGTTCTGTGTGAGCCTTTCATGCGCAACACCGCACCTTGTATCGCTTATGCCAATCATTGGGTGGCCAACAAGGCCGGTGACAAAGCGTCGGAGGCGGTCATGATTGTGGCACCCTCGGATCACCTGATTTTGAAAGAAGACGATTTCTTGGAAATCGCCCAACTTGCCGCGGAACACAGCTTGAGTACGAATCAATTGGTAACCCTGGGCATCAAGCCTTCGCGTCCAGATACCGGTTATGGATACATCCAATTCGAGGACCTGCCCGACGTCGATGACAACCGAATTCGATCTGTGAAAACGTTTACCGAAAAACCTCAACGCGAATTAGCCGAACAATTTCTCGCTTCTGGAGACTTCTATTGGAATTCAGGGATTTTCATTTGGAGCCTGCAAAACATAACCGCTGCCTTTGAAAAGCACCTGCCTGAAATGCAAGATCTTTTCCAAGAAAGCGCTGCAGCCTTCTCGACCCCAGCAGAAAAGTCTGCGATTCAGTTGATTTATGGCGATTGCGAAAATATTTCCATCGACTATGGAATCATGGAAAAAGCGCCCAATGTTGCTGTGGTTTTGTCTGATTTCGGGTGGAGTGACCTCGGAACATGGGGGTCATTGCACGAAAAATTGCCTTTGGATGAGCATGGAAACGGGACAACGGGATCTGAGCTTTGGGCCCACGAAGCTGCGGGGAATGTTGTGGTAACCGATGCTGAAAAAAAGAAAAAAATAGTTGCTATCCGTGGGCTAAACGATTTCATTGTCGTCGACACGGAAGATGCACTTTTGGTTTGTCCAAAATCAGAAGAGCAGTGGATCAAGCAGCTCGTCACCGAAATGAAAACGCGCAAAACGCGTTGATATCGAGCTTCGTTTCTAAGGCCTAACCTCTTCCCGTCATGTTTGCCGGAACCACCCAGGCGTCATATTCCGCTTCGGTCAAATAGCCCGTCGAAAGCGCAGCTTCCTTCAGGGTAGTACCCTCGGTGTGGGCTTTATTGGCAATTTCTGCGGCTTTGTAGTAGCCAATCTTTGTGTTGAGTGCAGTGACCAGCATGAGGCTGTTCTGCACCAACTCTTCAATCCGGTCATGATTTGGCTCGATGCCCTCGACGCAATGCGCGCTGAATGATGCGCAAGCATCGCCAATGAGTTGCGCACTTTCCAAAATATTCCGTGCCATCATGGGTTTGAAAACATTCAATTCGTAGTGGCCCTGCGCACCACCAACAGCAATGGCAACGTCATTTCCCATCACCTGAGCGCACACCATCGTAATGGCCTCGCATTGGGTTGGATTGACCTTGCCTGGCATGATGCTGGAACCTGGTTCATTGGCCGGAATGATAATTTCTCCAATGCCCGAGCGTGGGCCCGACGACATCAACCGGATGTCATTCGCAATTTTATTGAGCGAAACCGCCAACTGCCGGAGCGCTCCGTGTGACTCGACAATGGCATCGTGCGCAGCAAGCGCCTCAAACTTGTTGGCAGCGGTTACAAATGGATGACCCGTCAGTTCCGCAATGTGCTCCGCGACCCGCTCTGCATAACCTTCAGGGGTGTTGATTCCTGTTCCAACAGCCGTACCTCCAAGCGCTAACTCAGACAAATGAGCCAAGGAATTTCGAAGTGCTTTCAGGCCATAGTTCAGTTGTGCAACGTACCCACCAAATTCCTGCCCCAACGTCAATGGTGTAGCATCCATCAAATGGGTGCGGCCAATCTTGACTACCTCCGAAAAGGCGTTTGATTTCGCTTCCAAAGCATCTCTGAGCTGCTCGACTCCCGGGATTGTCGTTCCAACAATCATGCGGTATGCAGCGATGTGCATTGCCGTTGGAAATGTGTCGTTGGAGGATTGTGATTTGTTTACGTCGTCATTGGGATGAACTGGGCGGTCTCCTTCACCAACCGTTCCGCCATTCAGCTGATGCGATCGGTTTGCAACCACTTCGTTCACATTCATGTTGGACTGGGTTCCAGAACCCGTTTGCCAGATCACAAGTGGAAATTGAGCGTCCCACTTGCCTGCAACAATCTCATCGCAGGCCGCTGCGATCAAATCGCGCTTCTTGCTATCCAAACCGCCCAACTCTGCATTGGTCAAGGCTGCTGCTTTTTTCAAGTATGCAAACGCTTGCACCACCTCCATTGGCATGGATGCCTTGGGCCCAATCTTGAAATTATTGCGTGAGCGCTCAGTTTGCGGACCCCAAAGGGCCTCTTTTGGCACCTTGACTTCGCCAATGGTGTCTTTTTCAATGCGAAATAAACTCATGTTGATGGGATGGGTTGCGGGGGATGCGGACTGTTTATTCAATGCTTTTTGCTCCAGATCCAGCTTGCATCAAGAATGCCTTGAGGAAGCCTTCGATGTCTCCGTTCATTGCCGCTTCGACGTTCGAAGTCTCGTAACTGGTGCGGACATCCTTGATCATCTTGTAGGGCTGCATCACATAAGAGCGAATCTGAGATCCCCATTCGATTTTCTTCTTTCCAGCCTCAATCTCTGCGCGGGCTTCGTTTCTGCGAGCCCTTTCCATTTCAAACAGCTGTGACTTAAGAAGCTGCATGGCTTTCTCTTTATTGCCGAGCTGAGAGCGGGTTTCGGTGTTGTCGATGATGATGCCTGTTGGAGCGTGACGCAGTCGAACACCCGTTTCAACTTTATTCACGTTTTGACCCCCTGCTCCGCCCGAGCGAAACGTATCCCACGAAATGTCTGCGGGGCTCACTTCAATCTCAATGGAATCATCCACAAGCGGGTAAACATAGACAGAAACAAACGACGTGTGCCGTCTGGCTTGGCTGTCAAACGGGCTGATGCGAACCAAACGATGAACGCCATTTTCGCCTTTTAACATACCGAAAGCAAAATCACCATCAAACTCCAAAGTCACCTGCTTTATGCCTGCAACGTCGCCTTCCTGCATGTCGAGCTCTTTGACCTTAAAACCAGCTCGATCGCCATACATCCGATACATCCGCATCAGCATGGAGGCCCAATCACAACTCTCAGTCCCGCCTGCACCGGAGGTGATTTGCATGACAGCATTGAGGTTGTCCTCTTCAGCGCTCAACATGTTTTTAAACTCCAATTCCTCAACGGCCTTTATGGCCACCTCGAACGCAGCGTTAAACTCTGATTCTTCTGCTTCGCCCGCTTTCAAAAATTCGAAAAGCACTTGAGCGTCATCCAATGAACCAAGGCAATCATTGAAACTGCCCGTCCATGTTTTCAGCGTTCGGATGCGCTTCATAACCAATTCCGCTTCTTTCGAATTCGTCCAGAAATCCGGGTCTTGCGTAGCCTTTTCTTCCTCCGCAATCTCAATGGCCTTCTCATCTATCGACAAATAGCCCCTTAAGTCCTCGATGCGTTTTCGAAGCGCATTTATTTGGTCAATCGTAATCATGAATTCGCAAAGTTAATTCACCCCTGTTCCAAAGCCGCCCCTTGGCGTAAGATGTCTTCCATTCTATAGCCCCGTGAAATCAAAAAACGAATCACACGCTCCCTGTTTTCGTGCCACTCATCTGCCTTTCGGTTCAGCAAACGGTCCAAAGCGTGTTCAAAGTCCTTTTGATTCCAAGAATTCACCGCATTCCAAGCCGTAGAAGAATCAAAACCTTTGATTTTCAACCCACTTGCAACCTTGTGTGGGCCCCATCCTTTGAATTCAATGTGCGTCCGAATATACGATTCCAGAAAACGATTCTCAGACATAAAGTCTTCCTCGATTAATCTCGCAATCACCTGTTGTGACTCAGTTTCTGAAATCTCAGCCTTCAACAATTTGGCCCGCACATCATACACGCAACGCTCTCGAATGGAACACCATTTTCGCATCTTATTCAGCCACTCTTCCATTTTTTGGACTTGAATTTGTCCGAAAATAGCGTCAAAACAAGGGTTTAACCGATATTTGCAGTCCTGAATTTTAAATACGCGACCGATGAGGTCTGAGATATTAGAACGCATCCAAACCTTGCTTGGGCAAGAAGACTTAGAAAGCATCCGCGCCGACGTACGATCTGCGATGGAAGAGTTCCGCAGCCTGACCCAAGAAGAAGTCCGCAAGCAACGAGAGGCTTGGACCCCTGCCGAAGGGAGCACTTCGGAAGTTTTTGAATATGTGGCAGCACCTGAAGAGGCACTGTTCGAAGAGACCATTTCCCAATTCAAGAACCGGGAAAAGGAGTGGCGAAAGCAAGTCGCTGAGGAGCAACGAGCCAATCTCGAAACAAAACTGGCAATGCTTGAGCGATTGCGGCACACCATACAGGAAGAAGAAAAAATAGGGGCCGCGTTTGTTGTGTTCAATGAAGTGCGGGAAGCGTGGAGCAAGGTTGGTGAAGTGCCTGGCGATCGGCACAAAGAAGTGCATGATCATTACTACCGATTGCAAGATGAGTTCTTCTACAACATCAACATTTACAAAGAGCTCAAGGAACATGACCTCAAAGTCAATCAGAAAAAGAAAGAAGATCTGATCGAAAAAGCAAAGGCAATGACTGCTGTTGAGTCACTCAAAGAACGCCAAAAGGAAGCGCGTTTGATTCAAAAACAATGGTTGGACATCGGTCCATCACCCCGTGAAAACTACAAAGAGATGGCGGATGAATTCTTCGGAATGATTCGCCCTGTTTTTGACGAAGTGAAAGAGCACTATCAACAAGTGAAGGCCACTTTCCTCGGACATGCCGAGAAAAAAACCGCACTGATTGAACAACTGCGTGCAGTGGTGGCGGAAGAAGTAGCTGCAAGCCATGATGCATGGCAAGCAGCCACCTCAAAAGTGATTGCATTGCAGCAAGGGTGGAAAACAACCGGCTTTGCGGGCAAAGATCAAAACGAAGTTTTGTGGGGCCAGTTTCGCGAATTGGCTGATGTATTCTTCGCGAAAAAGCAATTGTTTTACGACGACCAAAAGGAGTCAACAAAAGCTTTCAAAGAAAAGAAGCTCGCCCTCCTTGAAAAGGCGCAAGAGTTGGCAAAAAACACCAACTGGAAAGAGACGGCTCCTCAAATGATGGACCTCCAGAAAGAATGGAAAGAAGTCGGCGCTTGCTCACCACGTGAAGAGCAAAAACTCTGGGGGAAATTCCGCAAAATCCAAGACGGCTTTTTCAAGGCTCGGAAGTCAGAAATGGCAGGTAGAATTGAAGAAGAAAAGAAAAACCTGGCAGAAAAGAAAGCCCTTATCGACGAGATCAAGGCTTATCCTCTTACTGAAAAAAGGAAAGATGATCTGGCTGCATTGAAGTCGTTTTCAGAGCGCTGGAAGGCAATCGGTTTCATTCCACGAAATTCCCTTGACGCGATTATGAATGCGTACCGAACAGCGATGGATGTCCACTATGACGGACTGAGTGCGCAAAAGTCGGAGCGGGCGATGGAGACATACAAACAACGCATCGACCATTTGGTCAGCTCTGACACGCAAAGCATTCGTAGGGAACAACGAATTCTGCGTGAAAAAATGGACAGAATCAAAACCCGCGTAAACAAGACGGAGGAAAACATTGAACGTTTCACCGGTAAAGGTGCGGAGAGCATTCGAGCTCAATATGCAAAATCCATGGAAGATGATCGGAAAGAGATGGAAGACATCCGAGCAAAATTGACCATGTTGCGAAATGCTGCTAAAAAAGCAGAGGAAGAAAGCAACTCAGATTCAGCTGGAGACGGGGAGTAACCTGCAGGTATAACCCTCTTCGTGAAGCCAGCGCAAATAAGGTTCAAGAACAGGAAGCATGCGATCTGCGGCCTTCACGGAATCGTGAAAGACCACAATGGCCCCAGGTCTGGTATTGGTGAGTAGCTCGTCAAAACACATGTCTGCGGTTTTGTTTTCGTCGAAATCTCCACTGAGCACATCCCACATAATGATGTTTGTCTCGTCCTGAAGAGCGGCAGCCTGCGATCGTGTGATGCGGCCATAAGGCGGCCGAAACGATCTGGCATCCAAGAGTTCTTGGCAACGAGCATAACTCTTTAAGTACTGAAAGTTCGACGTTTTCCACCCCGATTCATGCGCGTACGTGTGGTTGCCTACTTCGTGGCCTTCATCGCGTATTCGGCGAATGATTTGAGGGTGTTTTTCTGCATTTTTCCCAACACAAAAAAAAGTCGCAGGAACCTTATTTCTAGCCAGTACGTCTAACACTTCCACTGTGATCTCAGGATGCGGACCATCGTCAAAGGTCAAATAAACAGCGGGTTGGCCATCGACCTCAACCGGACCTGACCAGGTCAGTTGCGAGGCCATTGCCTTCAGAATCGGTGGTGTTTTACTCAAATACACTGCGCAAAGATATTCGCAGAGGGCATCTTTATGGCCGTATTCGAGGAGTACCTTTGCGTGGAACAGGCAGATACCCATGGATTACGATTTTCAAGCCATCGAAAAGCGCTGGAAAGCGCAATGGAAAGCGGACAACGCTTACCACGTTGAAGAGGACCCAAACCGACCGAAGTACTATGTGCTGGACATGTTCCCCTATCCATCAGGTGCGGGCCTGCATGTTGGGCATCCGCTCGGCTACATCGCGAGCGATGTCTTTGCACGGTACAAAAGGCACCAAGGCTTTAACGTGCTCCACCCTATGGGTTACGATAGCTTTGGACTACCTGCCGAACAGTATGCAATTCAAACAGGACAGCACCCTGCCATCACCACCGAAACCAATATCAAGCGCTATCGGGAACAATTGGAGCAAATGGGGTTCTGTTATGACTGGGGGCGCGAAGTGCGAACTAGCGATCCAAAATACTACCGGTGGACCCAGTGGATATTTGTTCAACTTTTCGAATCATGGTATGATGTTCACGCCGACAAGGCTCGGCCTATCGCTGAGCTCATCGAAGCGCTAGAAGCCAGTGGCTTGAGCAATGTTGCTCCAGACTGCGACTCAAAATGGTGGGATCACCTGCCCGCTCAGGTGAGTGCTCCATGGGGAGACGATTTCAATGGAAATCTCTCTGCAGCGCAATGGAATAATTGCTCTGAATCAGCAAAGTCTAAAATCCTCATGGAATTTAGGTTGGCCTACCTCGCCGACAGCGAAGTCAATTGGTGCCCTGCTCTTGGAACTGTGTTGGCGAACGATGAGGTCAAAGACGGGTTGAGCGAGCGAGGAGGGCATCCCGTTCAACGCAAAAGAATGCGGCAATGGATCATGCGCATTTCAGCATATGCCAAACGGCTATTGGATGACTTGAATGATCTGGAC
>CAJQMI010000082.1 GCA_905479395.1 uncultured Flavobacteriales bacterium | reverse complement strand
AACTTCCATTGGCTTTCAACCGTCTCTCCCATCAGGCGATTCAATGCATTCGTCGACTGCTCGATGCTGGCATTTTGCTGCAACCAAGCCAAACTATCAGTCAACAGTGCGTTGGCGAATTGCAGTCGATCAAAGGTCGATGCAGCACCTGTGGCTTGACGGACTTCCATCCAATCAAGCCGAGCCCGAGAGACCCCCATAGCTGCGGACAACACATCACGTAAAGCAAGCTGCACCAAAACGTTGTTGTACGCCTGCATGGTCGCTGAAGCCGTCTGTTCAATTACGAGTGCGGCCTGACCCTCCGCTTGCTCCTGCAATCGGTCCAAAGCACGCTTATTGGCAAACATGCCAAAACCATCAAACAGCACCCAATTCAACTGACCACCAACATTAATCGACTCACTCTCCAACTTTTCCTGGATGAACGAAGTGGGGTTTTGAGACTGATCGCTGACAGCATTCGATCCCGATGCCGATAAACCGATTTGTGGAAGCGCCCCGGCAGCACCCCAAGCATTTCCGATTGCGGAAATTTCGGCCTTCTGACGGGCCAGTCGGATGCCCAGATTGTTTTGCAGCGAGCGCGTGACCGCGTCTTCCAAGCGCAAAGTTTCTTGGGAAAACAAACTCGATTCCTGGCTTGAAAAGGCCACGAAGAGGAGCAAGATCAAGATGCTCCGCAACGAGATCAAAGGATTTGGCATAATCATTCTCATTCTTCAAAAGATTGTTCTTCCCGGTTGGCCGGCTCTCCTGCTTCTACAGAGGGCCAATCGCCGCGCTTGATCCACACCCAACTTCGGTGCAGCGGGTTGATCCACTGCAAGTAAATCGGCAGTAAAACCAAAATAATGACCGTGACGAAGAGCAATCCAAATGCAACAGCAATGGCCATTGGAATGAGGAATTGTGCCTGGAAACTCTTGTTGAGCATCAGCGGTGCCAAGCCTGCCACCGTGGTGATGGAAGTCAAAATGATCGGACGGAAACGGCTCATACCTGCCTCCCAGATTGCTTTTTTTACCTCCATGCCTTGCTTCAGATTCACGTTATAAGCCGCTACAAACACCAAGGCGTCATTGACCAATATTCCAATGAGGGCAATCATTCCCAAAATCGAAAACAGGCTGATTTGCGCCCCCAATATCCAGTGGCCCAGACTCACCCCGATAAATCCAAAAGGAATCAGACCAAATACGGCGAGGCCTTGAAGCGGTGAGCGGAAAGCTAGAATGATGATAAATAGCATGAGCGCGAAAATCAGTGGCATCACACGTTGAATGCTTTCCTGAGATTTGATGACCTCACGGTTTTGGCCCTCATAACTTGGTGTAATGCTCGGATATCGCTGCAAGATCGGTGGTAGCACTTCGGTTTTGATGGCAGCATTGGCATCCGAAGCACTCACTTCAGGACCTGCCAAATCCGCCGAAACCTGCACTTCGCGTTGGCCATACAAACGATTGATGGCACTAATGCCTCGCCCTACCTCAACATCAGCAATTTCAGCCAGTGGGATCTGAGCGCCAGTGATGTCTTGCAATCGAAACGCCTGTAAGTTTCCCATCGATTGTCGATCACGTTCATCCAGACGCACCCAAACCCGCAATTCGTCGCGCCCCTTTTGGAGCCGCTGCGCCTCAGCTCCGAAGAAACTTTGTCGGATTTGAGTCATTACCGATTGATGCGTAAAGCCCAATTGAAACGCACGTGGTTTCAAGCGAATGGACACCTCTTGCATGCCTTTTTGGTTGTTATCAATGACGTCCTTGAGGTCCTCTCGCTGCAGCATTGCCGCTTTCAGTTCCTGGGTAGCAGCTTCCAACTCATTGAGATTATTGCCGAGCAAGGAAACAGATACAGGCCGACCAAAGGGAGAAAATGCAGCAAAGCTCAAGTTCTCTGCACCGAGAACGGTGCCAACGCGCTCACGGATCATACTGGAAATATCGGTGGATTGCATGCCTCGACGCTCTCCGTCGAGCAATTGCACATTGATGAGTCCATTGTGCATGGAAGGGCCGATGCGTTTGTCAACGGCCTGAATCAGTTGCAGGGTATCATCACGCTGAGCAGACAACTCGTCATTCACCTCCCAGACAATGGCTTCGATTCGATCGAGTTCTGATTGGGTTATTTGATCACGAGTGCCTGCCTGCATGGTCAGGTTGATGGTCAAATTATCCCCCTCTATGAAGGGAAAGAACGTCGTCTTTACAAGGCCACTTCCAATCAATCCTGGAACGGAAATCAAGAAAACGGCAACGATGATGCAGAACATTACCCAAGGCTGCTTAAGGCTAAATCGCAGGACGGGTGCATAAATTTTGTCCCGCATTCCATTCATAATACGACGCATAATTCGCTCGACGCGATTCGGCTCGAAATTCCGGCGCAAGGCTTTGGAGTGACCGATGTGAGCAGGCAAGATTAATGCACCTTCCACCAGAGAAAAGACCAGCGTTAAAATTATGACTGTGGCCATATCACCGAAAAAGTCTCCCAATTGTCCCTCGATGTAAAAGAAGGAGGAAAAGGCGACGATCGTGGTCACGATGGCCGCAAAAACAGCTGGCAAAACTTCCAGCGTACCGTTGATGGTCGCCTCCATCCGAGACTCCCCTCGCTCGTAATGCTGATAAATATTTTCGGCAATCACAATGCCGTCATCCACCAAAATGCCAATGACCAAAATCATCCCAAACAATGAAATCACGTTGATTGTGACGCCCAACGAGCCTGCAAATAAGAACATGCCCATGAAAGACACAGGGATGGCTAGGGCCACCCAAAAGGCCAATCGGATGTTTAAGAACAGCGCCAAAAACAAGATGACCAAGAAAAACCCAATGATGCCATTGTTCACCAACAAATCAATCCGTTGATTCAGGACGGTGCTGGAATCTCGAATGACTTCGATGCGCGTCGCATTGCCCTCCTCATTGTATTGTTTGATGTACTCCCTCACATAAGCCGTGATGTCAAGGATAGATTCTGTCGTCAGGTTGTTGACCGTAATGACTGCAGCAGGCTCTCCATTGAACCAATTCCGGGACGGATCATTCTCTGCCCAACGTTGTTCAATTTCTGCAACGTCTCCCAATCGCACCACTCGGCCTTCACGATTAGCTCGGACGATGATGTCGCGCATAGATTCTACGTCGTATTGACGGAATCTTCCACGAATAATCATCTCTTCATTTGCCAATTTCAGCCGGCCGCCGGTCGCTTCCAGATTGGCATTTCGCACCGCTGCAGCCACTTCGGAAACACTCAAATTCAGTTCATTCAGCTGCGCTTGACGCAGACTAATTTCAATCTCTTCATTCGGAAAACCACTGAGTTGGACCTGTGAAATCACCCGTGCACTCCGCAACTCAGTCTCGATTTGCCGCGCCTCTGCTTTGAGGATTCGCAGGTCTTCCACACCTGTGACTGCGAAGGAAATTGCAACACCAATTGCATCTTGCTTGTAAACAATGGGTGGCTCCATCCCCACGGGAAAACTGGCAATGCGATCGACCGCATTCTTAACGTTTTGAAGAGCCTCGTCGGTCATTTTTGGAGACACCGTCTCGATGGAAATCGTACCGACATTCTCGCTGCATACTGACTTGACCTGATCCAGCCCAGAGATGCCTTTGAGATTTTCCTCAATCTTTGCCACAATCCCTTCTTCAATTTCAGCTGCAGAAGCACCGGGATAAACGACTTGGACCTGAATCTTTTTTGACTCAGTCACTGGGAAAAAGTTTGAACTGAGGTTGGTCAGCCCCACATAACCAGATGCCAAGATGGCCAGCATCAGGAGGTCGCCGGTGAGGTTGTAACGAACAAAATAACGAATGAGGCTGCGCATCAGTCTTGGAGTTCGTTGTTTTTGGAACGGACAGCCATGCCGTCAAAAGCGTTGGTCAGTGATTCGCTCAGCAGAAGGGATCCGGAATCCAATCCTCTTGCAATGACATGAGACCGAGATCGAAACAACACATCGATTTCTCTCTCTGCAAGCTTTCCATCTGAAACTTCAAAAACGCGATTTCCATCATGCATCCATGTGAGCGGGATTTCAAAAACGTCAGTCAACGCATCGCTTCTTACCTCACCTGTTAAAAAGCGACCATCTCGGAGTGCATTCGACGCCCCTTTGGACGGTGAAACACGACAGAAAACACTCGCCGATTGCGTGGATGGATCAATATTTCCAGCAATGCGGTGCACAATCCCAGTGGCAATTGCTGCACCCTCTTCGTCAAAAAACAACACCGAATCTTTCCGTTGGATGGTGGATAAATACCGTGCATGCACAGCCGTTTTTACCTCATAATCTCCCTCTCCCACTAACATGCCTGCCATTTGCCCGGCTCGCACCAATCCCCCAGGACGCACATTGGCCTGTGCCACAATGCCCTTAAATGGTGCACGCACTTGGAACTTGCTCAATCGCTCTTCGGCCGCGCGAATGCTGTGATAGCCTGAGATTATGCCACGATTGGACAAGAAAAGACGTTCTCGATCCGATTCTGATTCAGGCAAATCAGGCAACTCCGCTTCCACACGAATGGATCGCACATAATTTGACCATGCTTCACTCCTGCTCTCAAAGTCCATTTTAAGATCGGCCAGTTGGCCAGAAAGCAATTGCAGAAATTGACTCTTCTGGGCCATCAACGCAAGGCGAGATTCGGTGTCGTCCAGCGACAGAATGACATCATCTCGTTCAAAAGCCATGCCTTCGCGAAACTCCTTGGAGCCCATCAATAAATTGCCCGTTACCTCTGACATAACTTCCATACGGTAGAGTGCTTCTACTCGGCCTTCTACAGGAGTTTCTGGCCTAATTGCACCAACTTGAATCGCCGCGGTACGAACCACACGTGGCTCCGCGGGGTTATCAGAAACGGGCATTTCCTCCTTCATGGAAATCAAACCTTTCATCATTCCAACGCCAGCGGCCAAGATGCCTATTCCAAGCGCCAGTCTTGCGGCGCCTTTCAAAATTGAATTCATATTGCGATAACAGTTTTCCTGCCACAAGTTCACTCAACCTATGGCCAACTGGGTTCACCTAGCATAATTAATACCCACCTCTGACTGTTATCATCTTGCTCATTCGGTCAGCATCAAATCAGAAGTTGTCCAAATCGGTTGGGCGCATGATGCCGAACCATTTGAGTGTTTTGTCGCCGACGTTAGGCACATCGACATGGATGATGTAGACGCCACCAGCGATGGGGACGTTGCGTTCG
>CAJQMI010000081.1 GCA_905479395.1 uncultured Flavobacteriales bacterium | reverse complement strand
TTTTTGGGAACAACGAACTCAATGGTCGGAGGAGAAGCAAGCCTTTGTGATTCTTGGGGTCACGGGCCCGAATGAATACGAAAACAACGTAAACAACAATTGGTACACCAATTATCTTGCTTCTTGGTGCTTGCGTTACGCGCTCATTGTGGCGACTGATTTGATGCGAGACTTTCCTGCAGAATGGCCAGGTTTAGCAGAGCGACTAGCATTTGACTTTTCCGGTTCAAAAAAGCGTTGGGAATCCATTTCCAAGGGCATGCATTATCCGAAGCTTGCAGCTACGGACGTCTTCTTGCAGCAAGATGGTTTCATGGACAAAGAGCAGCGGTCAGCGACTGAGTTGAATCCAAAGGAACGACCGATTAACCAGCACTGGAGCTGGGATCGCATTTTGCGTTCGATTTTCATCAAGCAGGCTGATGTATTGCAAGGTTTATACTTTTTCTGGGACGACTTCACCATTGCTGAGATTGAGGCAAACTATGCGTTTTATGAGCCGAAAACGTTGCATGAATCTAGTCTTTCTCCATGTGTTCATGCCATTATTGCAGCGCGATTGGGCCGAGATGACGAAGCCTATGCGCATTACCTCAGGACGGCCAGATTGGATTTGGATGATTACAATGCTGAAGTGCACGAAGGACTTCATATTACTTCAATGGCCGGCACGTGGCTTTCAGTTGTGGAAGGATTTGGAGGGTTTAGAGTCATTGATGATGTACCAAATTTCAACGGACGCCTTCCTGAACAATGGGAAGAGCTTTCCTTCCTCATGCAATTCAGAGGCAGAGAACTTTCGATAGAAATAAATAGAACAGAGACGAAAGTTCAATTGGTTTCGGGTCCGTCAATTGAAGTTAAGGTTCTGGGCGATCTCCAGCAATTGCACGAAAGTTCATCTGCCTGATTCATTCATTATCTGACAAACCCCACATGGAATTTGACATTCCTGGGGTTCCGCCAAAGACAAATGAAGCTGCCCACGAAGCGACTTCTGCATTCGGTAGATTGAAGTCCATAAGCTCCAGAGAGGGACCTTCTCCATCAGGTGTTTCGATCCATCCATCGTTGTCTTCATAGGATATTGAAACCACGGCCTCTTCATCTGGGTTAAGCAATGTGATTGTTTCCCCTGTGTTATTGAGCCCGCCACCGCTGTCCCATTCAGCCAATCCAATTTCCTGAGCCACCACTGTTGATAGGGTATCAGCATTTCTTGCAACAACAAAAAATGAAAAGGCGCCAATGCTATCCATTTCAGTAAAGGAGTGACTAACGGCATCTGAAAGCATCCATCCGTGAAGCGGAACAACATTTTCATTGGGATTGAACAGCTCGAGGAATTCCCAATCACTGTCGTTCCCTTGCAAAGAATTGGGGTTATAATGGATCTCAGAAACCACCAACGTAGGATGAATGATCTGGGTGATTGCGCAGCTGTCGCCATAATGCACCAGCATCCCGAGCAAGTCCTCAAGATTTACCACTAGGTCGCCATTTAAATCAGCGTCACAACTCGTTTGTCCATGGGAAATTCCCGTTAGTAAGAAGGGGATAAGCACCCCTGTAATTGCCTGCCTCATTCGCTCTATGTTTTGATTCAGAGCAAAGGAATCAAACGATGCCTTTCAGAATTGGGAGAACTCACTCACGCTCATGACGAGGTTATGGTTGAAAATCCAAAGTGACAGGGCAGTGGTCAGAGCCTTCAACGAAACGGTGTATTTGACTAGAGTCAAGAACCGGCTTGAGACGATGACTCGCGATCATGTAGTCCAGGCGCCAACCGACATTCTTTTCCCGTGCACCGCCTCGGTAACTCCACCAAGAATATGCCACTTCGTCTGGATGCATTTCCCGCCATACGTCATGGAAGCCACCACCGTTCAGAATATCGGTGAGACCATCGATTTCGTCCTGTGTGTAACCAGGTGTTTTGTTGTAATTGGCATCAGGACGAGCAAGGTCAATGGGCTGATGGGCGACATTCAAGTCACCGCAACAAATCACAGGTTTGGTTGCATCCAAAGCCATCAAGTATGCTTTAAACGCCTGATCCCATTGCTTTCGAAACGGCAGTCTTTTTAGACCAGAAGAAGAGTTCGGAGTATATACCGTGACAAAATGAAAGCCTTCAAATTCTGCGTGCAAAACACGCCCTTCTGAATCCAGTTCAGCTACGCCGATTCCAGCGGTGACCTTCAGCGGAGTCAGCTTTGTCAAGATCGCTGTGCCGGAGTATCCCTTTTTGACAGCAGAGCTCGAGAACACTTTATACTCCTCCAATCCTTCTAAACCAAAAAGAGCTTCACGCACTTGCTCATCCTGGGCTTTAGTTTCTTGAATGCCAATGACGTCTGCCGCCAATTCTTGAATCGCTTCCGTGAAGTTTTTCTTCACAATTGCCCGAATGCCGTTGACATTCCAAGTTGCTAGTCGCATGTAGGTGGTAATTTATCGTGACGCTGTTGCCAGATCTGCATGGTCTGCATGAGGTCGCGGAGGGATGTAAATAAAGTCTTGTCACCACATTCCATCAAATGACTCAGATACACAGCAGAATTATCAAATTCATTTGCTTGTTCCATGTTGATGAAATGCTGTTCATCTGGACAAGGCTGAACGTGGCAAAGCATGAATTCTTGCTTTTCCGGACAAAAACCGGCCATCAACGTTCCGTCCAAATCGTGTCCCAATTCAAGCACCCAAGGCATATGAAGAAAGCGATCTTTCCACAACGGCATGTACCCCATGCTGAAGTAAGGGTAGTACCAATTCTTGAAGGCGATGTTTTCATCGCTCAAGGCAAGTTTGAGTGATGCCATTCGATCGCGAAGAGCATGAGCAAACGTTTCTTCTGGATTAAAATTGGCATATTTCCCCCACCTTTTTCCCGGTGTGTAATATTCCATTTCTCCCAACGACAATTTGTAGTCAAAACGGGAGGGGAGATCGAGCACGTAGCCAGGGTAATACAGCTTGCGTCCCGTTTGCATGCCGTATTCGATTTCTTTGAGCATCGTATAGGTTCCGAGACTGAATTCGCCATAATTCGAATCGTAGACAGCAAGGAGAGATGCCATGCTCTTTTCCCCGAGGTCGAAAAATGAAGTGGCTACGAGACGGTCTTCGTCATAAACACAAATCTCCATGGTTTCAAAGACGGTGGAATGGAATCCCGCGTACAGGTACTCTTCCAAAGTTTGGTGGATGAATCCTTTGAACCGCGTTTTATGCTCGTCATACAACCGCTGTTTTTCAGCTGTAACCTTGGCGGGTCCGTAGGTGATGTTGAACCTTTGCTCAACGCGTCGCTTTAATTTTCGATGGCGCTTTTTGGCGGCATGCTTTTGCAAGTCAAGCCGAATGTTTACAACAGAAAATACGTCGGCGTCAATGCACAGTAAATCCATTTTGTACAGCATGACGGAACCGCGAAACCAACCTGAAGCCAGGTATTGATCGTATCGACTCCTGGTCAGCCGTCTTGGGAAATGAGTTTGAACCAACAAATCAGATCAAGGTTTTCTTTAATCTTTTGTTGCGGAAAGCAATTCTTTCATGCCTCCAACACTGCTCATCAAACCGCTCGCTTCGAAAGGCATAAATACCGTCTTGCTGCCTGCACCACCATCGCGAAGAATCTCTTCCAATGTCTCAATGTACTTGATAGCAATCAGGTATTGCGTGGGGTCTGCTTTTGTGCCTTGCACCGCTTCCGCAATGCGTTGGATTGCCTGTGCCTCTGCAGCAGCAACAGTCAAACGTGCATTCGCTTCGCCTTCTGCCCTCAATATAAGCGCTTGCTTTTGGCCTTCAGCTTCATTGATGTCAGCGCCTTTCTGGCCTTCTGCTTCGAGAATGGCAGCGCGTTTTGTCCCCTCTGCTTCAATGATTTGCGCACGTCTTGTTCGTTCAGCGCGCATTTGTTTTTCCATCGCCTCCTTGATGTCCACTGGAGGGTTGATGTCTTGCAATTCAACTCTGTTGACCTTGACCCCCCATTTGTTGGTGGCTTCGTCAAGGATTGCGCGAAGTTTCATGTTGACCGTGTCTCGTGAAGTCAGGCATTCATCCAATTCCAATTCTCCGATGACGTTTCGAAGGGTGGTTTGCGTCAACTTTTCTATTGCGTTTGGGAGATTATTGATTTCATAGACGGCCTTGATTGGGTCAATGATCTGAAAATAAATAAGGGCGTTGATTTCAGTGACAACATTGTCTTTGGTAATCACTCCTTGTTTTGGGAAATCAAAAACAGTTTCGCGCAAGTCGACCCGATCTTTCATTTTGTATTGTGTGATCTTGAAGCCGTCGGGTCTTTGCGCAACCACGCGCCATGCAATGTCGCGCGGACGGTCGATGATTGGAATGATGATGTTGATTCCAGCGTTCAACGTGGTGCGGTACTTTCCCAAACGTTCAATCACGACAGCTTCACTCTGACGTACAATTCGAACTCCTTTGATTACGATTACAGCAACAAAGAGGAAAAAGATGGTGGCAATGATGGTGGCGGGCATGGTTTATTTTTTTGGCAATCGAGACGAAGGGGCTCTCTGATTCATGGTTTTGCACGAACAATGAGGGTGTTGCTATCTACGGATTCTATGAGGAGTACTTGTCCTAAACCTGCTCGCTCTCCAGTGTGTGAGTCAGAATACTTGGCGCGCCAATCATCTCCATCAATTTTACAACGACCTAACCCCGTTTGTTCATCAAAATCTTGGGTTACGACAACTTCTTTTCCGATAATGGCATCTGCGCCCGAGAGTGTCTCGTTTCCAGAGAATCCCATTTTGAGCATCGCAGGCCTTAAAAAAAGAAACGCCAGTAAACTCGTAACGCCGGCTATGATCAATTGCCATTCAAAAACCAACCCGAGCCAAGCGGCAAGCGCTCCACCGAAAAAACCAATTCCGATGCAGGCTAGAACAAATCCAGGCATAAACACCTCAAGAATGAGCAGTCCAAGTGCACTTGCTGTCCAGATTTGCCATGTCTCCCATATATCGCCTATCATGAGGTGAAGTTAGACGCAATTCACGAGTAAGGCAAGTGAGAAAAAGGCAAGTAAGAAAAAGACAAGGAATAGAAAGGCAAGGCCTCCTATGCGATCATCGCATTGTGAATATCAAGAACTTGCGCCAAAAGCTTGCTGTATTCGTTGTTTTCAATGACAAATGTGGAGCGTTCAATGCGCTCAGAGTCGGGGAGTTGATGCTTGATCCTGGCTCTGATGTCATCAGCCTTCAAGTGATCTCTGTTTGTCACACGCTCAATTCGCAACGCCTCCTTCGCAATGACACTGATCACATGATCGCAATCTTCATGGGAGTTGCTCTCAAATAAAATGGCAGATTCTCTAATAACATAAGGCGCATGATGCACATGTATCATTCTGTTCATCCAAGAGGTGAAAGCATCGTGGACAAGGGGATGCACCTTGCCGTTGAGCTCGCGGAGTGCATCGTCATCATTGAATACGATGTGCGCAAGCGCTTTTCGATCAATGCCAATCAATTCTTCATTGAGCCAAACGCCACATTGTTTGCCGTAACGATTGATGACCCATTGTTGCATTGAGCGGTCCTCAGTGTAGAGCCTTCGTCCTGCAGAGTCCGCGTCCCAAACGGGAACGCCAAGAGATGCGAATATCAGGGCAACAGTAGATTTTCCGCTCCCAATTCCGCCGGTTAATCCGACTATTGAACCTATCGGCTTTGAATCTGTGGAAAAGTTTGACACCATACAAAGGTCAATGAAATGATTGGAACCTTGAACTTTGCGGCATGGAACATTTACTCGCACCATCAATTCTCGCCGCAGACTTCGCTAATTTGGAACGTGACATTCACATGGTGAATGCGTCAACTGCAGATTGGTTTCATCTGGATGTAATGGATGGGGTGTTTGTTCCAAACATCAGCTTTGGCATGCCTGTCATCAAGAGCATTGCTAAGCATGCAACCAAGCCGTTGGATGTTCATTTGATGATTGTCGATCCTGATCGATACCTCACCGTATTTGCTGACCTCGGTGCCAATGTGCTCACCGTTCATGCAGAAGCCTGCACGCATTTGCATCGGACATTGGGACAAATTAGAAGCTTGGGAATGAAGGCTGGTGTTGCGCTGAATCCTCATACGCCCGTAGCATCATTGTCTGACGTAGTGGATGAGATAGACCTGGTGTGTTTGATGTCTGTAAATCCTGGATTTGGAGGACAAAAATTCATTGAGCGGACGTACCAGAAAACGACTGACATGCGCAACCTTCTTGATGCAGCCAATTCAAAGGCACACATTGAAATTGACGGAGGCGTGGGGGTCGGGAACTGGAAGGCACTGGTAAATGCTGGAGCCGATGTGCTTGTGGCCGGCTCGTCTACGTTTAACGCGGTAGACCCTCACGCTGCAATAATCGAGATGAAAGGGCGCTCACGGTAAATCAATTACCGGATTCAATTGAGGAGGCTTCTTAGGCTTCTATCTCAGCGGTCAGATCCGCACTGAGTAGTTTGGAGCATTTGGGCTCTAACTCATCATACGTGCCAGACAAAACGGAACATTTTCCTTTGAAATGCACCATGAGTGCACATTGTTCAGCTTGCATGGCCTCATGTTCGCAAATGGAGATGAGCATTTCAATGACGTGGTCGAATGTGTTGTGCTCGTCGTTGTATAGCACCAAGTTCCAACCTTCTGTTGTCACCGTTTCCAATGCAATTTCCTCCGCAACCTCTTCTTGGGAATTTGTCACTGTTGTCGTTGACACAGCAGGAGAATCCATTCTGTCGTTCAAAGCAAGTAAAGAAGAGTCATCCATTTCCATGCCCAAATTTAACCAAAACGATCTGATTCGAATTGTCAGAAGAACAATCTGCTTGTTTGGGGGTTTTAAAGACATGCACAAACTAAAACTCTTGGTTATTCAAGAAGGCGTTTCGCCAAGTGTTGAGTCATTTTTGTCAGAGAAAGGATACGATGTCGCTTCTGTGACAACTCCAGAAGACGCAATGATTTCAGCGCTTGAGATTGACCCAGAAGCCGTTATTTGGCCCGAGAAGTTTTCCGGTATGAGTCAATGGCAGAGGGTTAAAGAGGTTTTGGAAAGCCGAAAGCCGCTCATACCTGTCACCAACAACATCTTGGATTCCCGCATTTCTGTAGATCGGTTCGATTTGGAACCCAAGAAGATGGACCTTGATATCGCGGTCACGGACTTGAGTCAACCAATGTCAACGACTTCGGAGTTGCTGAATCGCCTTGAAGATTTTCAAAATAGGAAGAGCGCCCAAGATGTGCATTTCTACACCAAGGTTGGAAACAAGCTCAAGCGTATCGACCTGAACAAAATCCGATTCATCCAAGTAGAAGGCAAGTACAGTGCAATTCAACTGGAATCAAGGCAGTACCATGTCAAGGCATCTTTGAAAGATTTGCTGGGAATTTTAGGCTCACCTGATTTCGTAAGAGTCTCCCGAAATTTTGTAGTGAATTTGGAGCATATCAGCCACATCGATGTTTACCAGAGTACGGTACAAGTGGCTGGACATGACATCCCAGTGAGC